>NZ_ATLN01000040.1:0-42839 GCF_000416195.1 Pseudomonas sp. CFII68 | reverse complement strand
CGTCAGTGGCCGTTACCGAAGAAACGGATATACACACCGCCTGAAACAAACCTCAGAACGGAATACCAACCCCCCCGCTAACGGCATAAGTAAACAACATCACCGCACTGCCAGGCCTCCCCACTGACCGTAGCAACGAATCAGCAGGTGCAGCACATCATCGGCATACCGTTGCAGCTCATCATCATCGGCATGCTGCAGTCGTTCATCATCTTCATCATCAAGGCGCAGCAGCTTTTCATCATGTCCATGTTCATGCCAGCCATCGGCATGACTTTGCACATCATGCAGTCAGCCATCACCGTGCATTCCATCACACACTTCATCGACGGCATCGGCATGCCCATCATCGGCATTGGCATCATCATGCTCGCCATCGGCATGGCCATGCTCGCCGGGGACATGCACATCATGCTCATGTTGCCGCAGTGCATCATCATTGGCATGCCGCAGTTCATCATCATCTGCATCATGTCGGCGCTGTTCTTGAACATGGCCATGTCCATGCCGGCAGCGGGCATCATTTTGCACAGCATGCCGTCATCCATCATTTCGCAGGTCATGGTCGCCATCATCATCGGCATGCCCATCATTGGCATCATCGGCATGTTGGCGTTCATCGGCATCTGCATGGCATTCATCATGGTGGTGTTCCCTGTAAGGTTCGAGAGTCGGATGAGGCTGATGGGGCGGATTCTAAGGATTGGCCCGGGCCCGACAAGATGACGGTCGAACAGCAGGAATGAACGTTCAAGCAGGCTTACCGGAGTGACGCGCGCAGAGTCGTCTGCTGCTGCATGCCCTGCGCTTTCACTGCAGACATTTACCCTACGACCGCTTCGATTATCCGGTCATGGATATGCCATCCAAACCTATATAAATAACTGTAAGAAATAATCGATCTAAACTTGTCACGTGGAAACGCCTGCCACAACGGCAAGCCTGGGTTCAGCCAATCAGATTCGCATACACCGGCCGGTCGATATTCCCACCGGACAAAATCACCGCCACCCTTTTCCCCCGCATCGTTTCACGCTCCTGCATCAGCGCTGCCAAGGCGGCAGCGCCGGCACCTTCGGCGAGGTTGTGGGTGTCGGTGTAATACGCCCGCATGGCCCCGGCAATTTCAGCGTCGCTGACCGCTACGATTCGCGCCGCCCCGGCCCCGTAGATGGCAAAGGCCTCAGGAACGGGTTTGCGCACGGCCAGGCCGTCGGCAAAGGTATTCGCCGAAGCAGTCTCGCATAGCCTGCCCGCTTCAAACGACAACTTCGCCGCAACAGCCTCGGTGGACACCACGCCCACCACGTGGGTCTTCAGGCCCAAGGCATCGCGGGCGGCGATGACCGCGCAGATCCCCGAGCCACAGCCTATCGGCACATAGACGGTGTCCAGGTCCGGCACCGCGTTGAACAGCTCAAGGCCATAGGTCGCCACGCCCTTGACCAACTCGGGATGGAACGGCGGCACCAAATAGAGGCCATGCGCTTGGGCCAGGCGCGCGGCCTCTTCACGGGCCTCATCGAAATCGCGGCCATACTCGACCACCTCACCGCCAAAACCGCGCATGGCGTTGTTCTTCTCCACCGAGTTACCTTGCGGCACGACAATCAATGCTTTCAAACCCAATGCGCTGGCCGCCAGCGCCAGGCTCTGGCCGTGGTTGCCGCGAGTCGCCGTGACGATGCCTTTTGCCTCTGGGTGCTCGCGCTTGAGCCAGCGCACGAAGGTCAGGCCGCCGCGTACCTTGAAGGCCCCCGTCGGGGTGTGATTCTCGTGCTTGACCCACACCGTGCAACCCAGCCGTTCAGCCAACAAGGGCCAGGCGTACTGGGCGGTGGCGGGCATGACTTCGTATAAGTGGCGGGCAGCTTGTTCAATATCGTCGCGTGTCAGTGTGTGCATGATGGGCCTCCGGGTTTTGCCCAGTCTAATCAGGGCTCCACCGGCGGGCTTTCAGAAAACTGACCTGACTTTCTGGTCCTCTCTTCACTACTATGCTGGTCATGAACCCTCGAAACCGCCAACAGCCGCCTCAGCCCGAACCGGTCCGTCGCATCGAGGCAGGGCCGTGGGCGATCGAATTGCTGCCCGGCTGCGCTTACGCCACCCGCTATGTCGCGACCCAGTCGGCGATCGGCTTCGCCTTCGACAGCCAGCGCGGCCTGCACGCCATCGGCAGCGACCGCGTGCAACCCTTCGAAGCGATACCCAACGGCCTGGCTTTCGTCCCCGCCGAATGCGACGTGTTCTCCGAATCCCCCAGGGGCGGTGAATACCTGCGGGTCGTGCGCACCGACGGTATGGCGTTGCCGGGGGAACAGGCGTTCAACAACCGGATGGATCCGCAGGCCACCACCCTCGCCCTGAGAATGCGCAGCGCATTGCTGCGTGCCACCGCAGACGATGACTGGGAAGCCTGGACGCTCGGATTGGCTGAACGGGTGAAGGCGCACAAGACGTTTTCGCCCCCCGTACAAGGGTCCATCACCGGCGGACGAATGCGCCTGCTCGACGAGTTCATCGACGCCGGTCTCGACGGTCCGCTGGGGGTCAAGGAAATGGCCGGCCTGCTTGGCTTGTCCGAAGGGTATTTCATGCGGGCATTCAAGAATGCCACCGGCAAAAGCCCACACAGCTACCTGATCGATCGGCGCCTGGTCAAGGCACGGGCGCTGATGTGTGATTCAACCGCCCGCCTGACCGACATCGCGCACACCTGCGGCTTCAACTCCCAGGCGCACATGACCACGCTGTTCAAGCAACGCCTTGGCGTCAGCCCGGCGCAGTTGCGTGGGTATTCGAGGCCCTGAACGAACGGGACAAGCGGCAGATGCGAGTCATCTGAGGTCCGAAGTGGCGCCCCAAAATCAAATTGCCATCAGATCGCCTTGCAAAAACACACTGGCCGTCTAGATTCAAACCTGTCTCCGACCACATCACACACCACCCATAACAGCCCCTCGGGCGAGAGCGTCTATTGGCCTAAAACACACACTTGGCGTTGCTTTCAATTACTGACACGGAATCAGTCAATAACCACAAGAGGGATGCTTGATGAAGCATGGCCGTGGGTATCGTTTGCTCTCGCAAAAAGGAGCAGCCGGACATTTCTGGCTGTCATTGGTTTGCTTTTCAGCCCTGGTGATCGCCAGCTTCCTGTTGTTCGAACAACAGATCCAGGACTTCCTGACCCATCTCAACCTGTACCAGCCCTCGACGCCCGCGCAGAAACTCTACCTGGCGTTGTTGCTGATCGCCCTGCTGGCGCTGGACGTGGCGCTGCCAGTGCCGTCGAGCATGGTCGCGCTGCTGGCCGTGGCCATGCTCGGCAGCGTGGGGGGTTACCTGGCGATTTTCGTGGGCCTGTGCCTGGGCGCCGGGCTGGGCTATGCCCTGGGAGCCGGCTATTTGCGCTTATTGTCCGGCCGCCTCGGCCTGCATCAGCGCCAGCCGGGGCAACTGGCGTACCGGTTGGGCACACTGTCGTTGATCTGCCTGCGCGGGGTCCCGGTATTGGCGGAAACCTCGGTCGTCGCCGCCGGGATGCAACGCTACCCACTGCGCGCCTTCATCCTGGTCACCACCCTGGCCAATGCTGGCCTGGCATTGGCCTACAGCGCCATTGGCACCTTTCTCGTCGAGCAGAACGCGCTGTTGGTGACCCTGCTCGCCAGCATGGTATTGCCCGGGCTGTTCATCGCCGGGTACAGCCTGTTCAAGAGCCTTCGCCGCAGCGACGCGGAGCAACCGTTGCACGGGCGCTTCAAGGTCAGCTACGACTACCCGGTGGTGTTCACCGATCATGTATTCGATCCGCTCAATCCCTGCCTGCACCGCCAGCTCATGGCCGGCCACAGGGGCCCGGTCACGGTGTTGATATTTGCCGATGAACAACTGCTGCACAGCGCCCCGCACCTGCTGGAACAGATCAACGCCTACTTCGCCAGCCATTTTCCAGACCTGCACCTGCAGGCGCCGCCGATCGCGGTCCCGGCCGGCGAGTCGAGCAAGGATTCGCAGGTGTTGCAGCGGCTGTACACCGACATGCTGAAACATGGCCTGGACCGGCATTGCCATGTGCTGGCCCTCGGTGGCGGCGCGGTGCTGGATGCGGTGGGCTACGCCTGCGCCACCTTCCACCGCGGCATTCGCCTGATTCGCATCCCCAGCACCGTGCTCGCCCAGAACGACGCCGGCATCGGTGTGAAAAACGGCATCAACGCCTTCGGCCAGAAGAACCTGCTCGGCGCCTTCTATCCCGCCACCGCAGTCATCAATGACTTTCAATTGCTGACCAGCCTGACCCGGCGCGACCAGATCGCCGGGCTGGCCGAGGCGGTCAAGGTCGCGCTGATCAAGGACCAGGCGTTCTTCCAGTGGATGGAGCAACAGGCCGACGCCCTCGCCCATTTCGAACATGGGGCCAGCCGCTATGCGATCCGCCGCTGCGCCGAATTGCACCTGGCGCACATCACCGGTGCCGGCGACCCGTTCGAACGCGGTAACGGGCGGCCCTTGGACTACGGCCACTGGGCCGCTCACAAACTGGAAAATCTCAGTCAGCACCGACTGCGCCATGGTGAAGCCGTCGCAGTGGGCATGGCCCTGGATGGGCTTTATGCCAATGCCCTGGGGTTGTTGAGCGACAGTGACACCGAACGGGTGCTGAACCTGCTACTCAAGCTCGGCTTCTGCCTGAACCCGCCAGAACTGACCTTGAAAGATCCATTGGGGCGCTCGCAGGTTTTGCTGGGGCTGGAGGAGTTCCGCCAGCATCTGGGTGGGCAACTCTCCATCCCCATGCTCAGCCGGATCGGCGAGTCGGTGGACTTGCATGAAATCGATACCGCGCGAATGGAGCAGGCGTTGCAGCGGCTGTCCACCCAGGTCGAGCTTGCGCTGACCCTGAACGAGCGCTGTGCGCAATGAACCAGACGGCGCCGAACCTCAAGACCTGGCTGACCCTCGGCCGTGTGTCCAACCTGCCCACGGTGTGGACCAACACCTTGGCCGCCGCCCTGCTCGCCAGCAGCGCCGGGGCCCTGGCGCCGCCGTCTTCCCTGGTGTGGCTCCTGCTGCTGGCGGCACTGTCGCTGCTGTACCTGGCCGGCATGTTGTTGAACGACCTGTTGGACGCCGACTGGGACCAACAACACCACAACCCCCGCCCCATCACCCTGGGCCTGGTCAGCCGCCAGCACGTGCGGCTGGCCACTGCGTTGTTGCTGGTGCTGGCCGCGGCCTCGCTGCTGGGCCTGAGCCAGTTGATCGAGCAGCCGCACTGGCTGCTGGGCAGCGCCACCCTGTTGGTGGGCTGCATTCTCGGTTACAACCTGCTGCACAAGAAATACGCCCACAGCGTCTGGCTGATGGGGGCCTGCCGCTCGGCGCTCTACCTCACCGCAGCGGCCAGTCTGGCGCTGCCACCGGGACCGATCTGGCTCTGCGCCATTTTGCTCGGTGTCTACATCAGCGGCCTGACCTACCTGGCCCGCCAGGAACACCGCAACCAACTGATCAGCCGCCTCCCCCTGCTCCTGATGCTGAGCCCACTGGCCTTGGCGATCTATGCAGGCAGCGCCTGGTTTTGGCCGGTGCTGCTGTTATGGCTTGGCTGGCTGGGCTGGCATTACTGGCACAACCTGGCCAACCCTCGGCAACGGCAGGTCCGCGCCTTTATCGGCGCTGGCCTGGCAGCCCTGCCGCTGTTCGATGCCCTGGTGCTGGCCGTGGCTAACCAGCCCTTGGGCAGCCTGTTATGTGTCCTGGTGTTTTTCCTGCTTCCTCATTTCCAGCGCTGGATCAAACCAACATGAACACGGACGTTACTGCAGCGGCATCGGCGGCCCTCGACCTGCGCCACGACTGCCTGAACGAACAACGGCAAAATTTCATTCGTCAGCTCGAAGAAACCGAGCGGCAATGGTGGCGTCAGGCACAGGAGCAACTTGCCCAGCGCCCGGACGCCAACACCGCGGCGCTCTTGAGCAGCCAGTGCAAGAGCAACCTCAAGGAGCGAGCACTGCCCGATATCGCCGGCTGGAGTAACGTCCAAATGGCGCGAGCGTTGCTGCTGGCCCAGGTGCTGGAACAACAGCCCGCCGTCGAGCAAGTCCCGCTGCTGCACCAGTTGTTCCTGTGGGGCGACGACCAGGAAAAGGTCGCCACCTTGAAGGCCCTTGATTGGCTCGATAGCCGCGGGGCCTGCGTGGAGCTTGCACGCCAGGCCGGGCGCACCAGCAACAGCCAGGTGTTCGCCGCCCTCGCCCTGGACACTGCCTACCCGTCGCATCACTACAACGAACAGGCCTTCAACCAACTGGTGTTGAAAGCGCTGGGCATGGGCCTCGATGTACGACGCCTGATCGGCCTGACGCAACGACACAGCGTCACCCTCAACCAGTTGGCCCTCGACCTGCTGGACGAACAACTCGCCGCCGAACGAACGGTGTCCGCCGGACTGCCCCACGTCATTGCCTTCGACCTGCTGAGCCCGGCGCAACGTCAGCGCCTGGCCGGCCTGGGCCAGCAACGACGCTTGCCGGCGCAATGGCACGAGCACCTGGGCGGCGTTTCGCCGAACTGATGCGCCACCGTCCCCCGCTTTTTTTGACGAGGATTCACCATGCTCAAGTACTTTGACCCGCATATCCACATGGTCAGCCGCACCACCGACGATTACCAGAACATGGCGGCCGCCGGCATCACCGGGGTGATCGAGCCGGCCTTCTGGCAGGGCCAGGCCAGGACCAGCGTTGGCAGCTTCATCGACTACTTCGACACGTTGTTGGGCTGGGAGCGTTTTCGCGCCAGCATGTTTGGCATCCATCACTTCTGCACCATTGGCCTGAACCCCAAGGAGGCCAATGACCTGTCGGTGGCCAACGAGGTGCTGGAGATTCTGCCGCGCTACCTGGTGAAAGACGGCGTGGTGGCGGTGGGTGAAATCGGCTACGACGACATCACCCCGGAAGAGGATCGCTTTCTCGCCGCGCAATTGGAGCTGGCCAAGCAATTCAATCTGCCGGTGCTGGTGCACACCCCGCACCGCGACAAGATTGGTGGCACCAAACGCACGCTCGCCGTCATCCGCGAGGTCGGCATCGCCGAACACCTGGTGATCATTGACCACCTCAACGAACTGACCCTGCCCCTGGTGCTGGACAGCGACTGCTGGCGCGGCCACTCCATCTACCCCAACACCAAGATGTCGGAACAGCGCATGGTCGCGCTACTCCAGCAGTACGGCACGGAAAAAATGGTGGTCAACAGCGCCGCCGACTGGGGCATCAGCGACCCGCTCAAGGTGCCCAAGACCGGCCAGGCAATGTTGGCCGCAGGCTTCAGTGAAGCCCAGGTCGAACAAGTGCTGTTCCACAATCCGGTGGACTTTTTTGCCCAGAGCGGCCAGTTGGACAAAGCCCTGGTCAGCACGCCCCTGCCCATCGATCAGCGACGGCAGTGGCAGGACAACTCCGCCCTGCGCGGCCAGGAACCGGTGATCAAATGAGTGCCCGCACGGGTTGGACGGCCACGCAGATCGGCTATTGCAGCAACGTGCACCCGACCCATGACCTGGGCGGGCTGCGCGCGTCCATCGAACGGCATTTCCAGACCGTACGCACACTGCGCGGGCTCGACACGCAGGACAGTGGATTGTGGATCAGCGCCCTCGCCGCCGCCGAACTCCAACAAGCGCCGACCCGTGCGGATTTCCTCGACCTGCTGCAACGCAGCGGGCTACGCCTGACCTCACTCAATGGGTTTCCCTACGGCCAATTTCACCAAGGCGCGGTGAAAGCCGACGTCTACCTGCCCAGCTGGGCCGACCCACAGCGGCTGGCGTACAGCCTAGACCTGGCGCGATTTCTCGCCCAGGCCCTGCCAGCGGACTGTGCCCAGGGGGTGATCTCCAGCCTGCCGCTGGGCTATGCCGCCCACTGGAGCCCGACGCTACAGCAACGTGCCGAGCAGCAACTGCGCGAGCTCACCGCCGGGCTGGCCCGGCTGCAACGTGAGACGGGCAAGAAGATCGTGGTCTGCCTGGAGATGGAGCCCGATTGCGTGCTGGAAAACACCGACCAGGCCATCGCCTTCTTCTGCCACTGGCAAGCCACGGACCCGCACCATGAACACCTGGCGCTGTGCTTTGACGTTTGCCACCAGGCCGTGATGTTCGAAGACTGCTATCAATCACTGGACCGATTGCGTCAGGCCCAGGTCCCCATCGGCAAGATCCAGTTATCCAATGCGCTGATTTGTCGCCTGCCTGAGGACGAGCATCGGCGCGAACAGGTGCTCAAGACATTGAGCGGTTTTGCCGAGCCCACCTACCTGCATCAAGTGAAGGCCCGCGCTGGGCACGATCAGCTATCGGCCTGGGCCGACCTCCCCGCGGCCCTGGATGATTGTGAGCAGAACCGCGCCTCTCATCCCGAACTGAGGATTCACTTCCACATTCCGCTGTTCAGCGAGCACCTGCTGCTGCCCGAACTCAGCGGCAGCCAGCTTGCCCTGTCGCAGACGTTCGATTTTTTGGCCGACCATGGGGATTTCCGCCCCGTGCTGGAAGTGGAAACCTACAGCTGGGGCGTCCTGCCCAGCCAGTTGCGGCCCACGACCGAGCACGCCCAGCTCCAGGGCATCGCGGCGGAGTTGCATTGGGTCGAGGATCAGTTGCAGCAGCGCCGCTTGCTGCAACCTCAAGCGCTGGAGGCCCATGCCCATGCGCTCTGATCCTGCGCGCCAGCCGCTGCTGCTGATCAACGTGGTCGGCCTGACGCCCGCACTGTTGGGTGCCGCGACGCCCTGCATCAATGCCCTGTTGAAAACGGCCAAGATGGCCACGCTGCAACCGGTGTTCCCGGCGGTCACCTCGACCGTGCAGGCTTCGATCCTTACCGGACAGCCACCGTCGGAACACGGCATCGTCGGCAACGGCTGGTATTTTCGCGATCAGGCCGAAGTGCGTTTCTGGCTGCAACCCAACGCACTGATCCAGGGGGAAAAGGTCTGGCAGACCCTCAAGCGTCAGTACCCCGGGTTTCGCTGCAGCCAGTTGTTCTGGTGGTACAACATGTATGCCGACGTGGACGCCGCCATTACCCCACGGCCGCATTATCCGGCCGACGGCCGTAAAATGTTCGGCCTGTATTCGACGCCGGCCTCGTTGCATGAGCGTATCGAGCAACAGATCGGCGAATTTCCCTTTCCAGGTTTCTGGGGGCCGGCGGCCGGCATCGCCTCGAGCCGCTGGATCGTCGATTGTGCCATCGCCGAATTCCAGCTCAACCGCCCCGACCTACAATTGATCTACCTGCCCCACCTCGACTACAGCCTGCAACGCCTGGGGCCCGATCACCCGGCGATTGCCGACGAGGTACGGGCCATCGACAGTGAAGTCGGGCGTCTGCTGGACTTTGCCCAAGCGCAAGGCGCGGCGGTGATGCTGCTGTCCGAATACGGGATAGAAGCCGTCACCCAATCCGTTTCCATCAATCGGTTGTTACGTGCCGAGGGCTTGTTGCAGGTACGCCAATCGCTGACCTGGGAATTGCTTGATCCCGGTGCCAGTGCAGCGTTTGCCGTGGCCGATCATCAGGTCGCGCACATCTACGTGAAGCACGCGCGCGACATCCCCCGCGTCAAGGCGCTGTTGCAACGCCAGGCCGGCATCGAGCAGGTACTGGATAAAACCGAACAACAGGCCTGGCAACTGGATCATCCGCGCAGCGGCGAGCTGGTGGCCGTGGCCGCCGCCGGTTACTGGTTCGATTACTACTACTGGTTCGACGAGCGCAAGGCTCCCGACTTTGCCCGCACCGTGGACATCCATCGCAAGCCAGGCTACGACCCGCTCGAGCTGTTCATCGACCCGGCCATTCGCTTCCCGAAATTGAAAGTGGCGCGCCGCCTGCTCCAGAAAAAGCTCGGCTTTCGCTACTACATGGACCTGATTCCGCTGGACACCCGCCTGGTCCGCGGCAGCCACGGACGGCTGCCCACGAGCGAGAAGACCGGCCCGCTGCTCATCACCAATTGTGATCTGTCGTTGCCACAGCACCTTGCGGCCACGGCGGTGAAGCAACTGCTCCTGGAACACTTCCAGGGGCGCCCTCATGCCGATACGGCGAATGCCAAGGAGCTTCCATGCGGCGAGCCATTTCCATAACCGTTCTCAGTGCCCTGGCCGGTTTGGCCCAGGCACAGAACACCAACAACTTCGATTGCAGCAACTTCCTGCAGTTTGGAGCAGACATCAACCAGACTCGGACCGCGTTTGCCCAGAGTCCCGAGACCATGGCCTGGAACTGGTTCGTCTGTTTGAACCAACCCAGCACCGCGCAAAGCAGCAATCTGGTGTGGGAGATGATGAAGCCCTCGGACCAGGTCTACCTGCCCAACGGTGCTCCGCCGGGCACCTATGACAGCTCCGTGCCGCTCCCGGCCGCGGTGGTGACGCAAGCCAAGGCACAAGGCATGGACCTGTCCCGATCCTTCCATAACATCAATGCCACCCAACAGGTCGATGGCCTGATCCTGCAAATGGGCGGTGCCGTGCCCGACACCCAACAGGGTAACCCCGTACGCTTTCAGCTACTGATGGGCAAGGACACGTTCGATTACGTCGTGAAGAAGCAGGTCTACAACATGAATGGCCAGGCCGCCCTGGCCAACGACCTGGACTTCCCCCCCACCGCCTGGGAGTTGAAAGCCGCGTGGCTGTGGATCGGCACAGACACGACCTACCGACAAACCCTGGTGAACGACGGCTACTACATTGCCCAGGCCTACTACCAGCAGGACGACGGTACTTACCAGGTCGGCTATGTGGCATTGAGCGGTCTGCATGTGGTCAACAAACTGAACAGCGATTGGGTCTGGACCACCTTCGAAAACATCAACAACAGTAAATACACCGTCACCAATGCCGCCCCGCCTGCGCCGATGACCAACACCACGGGGCCGACTCCGGCCGCCAAGCCGGTCAATGCCAGCTTCCAGGCCAATAACCGGAACCTGTCGAAGTACGAGTTGATCGGGGTCGAGTTCCAACCCATCACCCAGGTACTGGCCAACTCGCAACTGGAGTCGGCGTTCCAGAACACCTCGTCCTGCCTGGCCTGTCACAGCACTGCCGCTTACTCGAACGACGACGGCTACTTCAATTTCGCCCTGAACCAAGGGGGCGGCATTGTTTACCCGACAGCCCCGCTGCCAGCCTCAGACTTCGATGGCTACAAAAAACTGGACTTTGTCTGGTCGCTGAAACGCGCCCAGTGGCAACGCTAAGGAGCATGACATGAGCGTATTGAATTTCCCCCGTATCTACCTCAACGGCCATATGTTCTGGAACCCACCCACGGCCAACAACAATGACGTGTATCCGCTGTATGACGCAGTCAACGCGGACATCAACTGGCCGTTCATGAACTACTTCGACATCAACGCCACGAACGCCCCCACCCAGCTGATGCCCTGGGCCATCAAGCCGCTGAAAATGGACGAGCTGCCGGCCTATATGCTGCAGGTACCGACCAACGCCAACCCGAAAACCTACCCGTACATGCCTGCCGAATGGGATCTGTTTGGCGACAATGCCTGCGGCACGGTGAGCTACAAAGGTACTCGCTCGACGATCATTGGCGGCGAGCTGCAGGCCAACACCTACATCACCGAGGATGCGCTGGTTGGCAGGGACTACCAGCTGCTCGGCAATCCCTTTGGCAGCAACGCCCCGACTGCCGCGCGCTTCGTGGACGTCAGCCCCTGGCAGAACACCTTCACCGCGTTGTACTTCGACAAGCTGATGCTGGGGGATACCACCTGTGGCCTGACTCTCAATCGCCAGTATCGGATGATGGACCGGTTCCTGAATTTCAATTGGGGCGCCTTCGGTGGCCTGGTGTATGTCACCACCACCTGGCAGTCCTGCTTTCCCCAGGAGAACCTGGAATGGGTCATCGGCGATTCGGCACTGCTGAGTAACCTCCAGCAGCAGATGAAGCTGCAAGGGGCAAAGGGCCTGATGTTCAGGTTCTCCACCTACCTGACCTGCTACGACAGGAACGGTGTTTTCAACGACTTCCCGTACGTCAACACCCGTTCCAACGCCCCCTCGGATACAGCTCGTCTGCAAGCGATGTATCAGAAGGGCCTGGACAACGTTTCCGGTATTTTCTTCAACCCCGCCTACAGCCGCACCGCCGCGACCCTGGGCCTCTGGTTCGCCGACGAATACCCGACCGCCCCCGCCGGCCTGCGCCTGGTGCCCGTCGCCCCCGTGCCGCTCATTCAAACGAATCCACCTCGTGATGTCGCACCGGCCAAACTGGGTGTAGTGTCGGCCCAAGTCACCGGGAACACCCTGTCGCTGGATCTGACCAATACCTTCCCGTTCTATCCGGTGGACCCCACCGCGCCTATCCTGACCGCAGAAAAATTCCAGGCTGGCGACTACCAATTGGGTGTACGCGAGGGTGATCAATTCACTCCGGTGGCCGACTTCGGTTACGAGCAGTACCGCCAGTCCGCCTTTGATGAACGCTCGGGCCTGCTGGACTTCGCACTCAACGACGACAAAGTGAAGGCCTTGCAGTCGGGTACATTGGAACTGCAACGCAAGAGCCCGGCTCCGGCCACACCGCTGACCGCCGCCGCCCAACAGACCTGGACCGCCGAGGTCATAGAAAGCGGCAGTTTCATCGACGTGGGCGACCACAAGACACTGACCATCATGGTGCAGAAAAATGGTCAGCCGGCGGCCAATACCACGCTGTGGGTGGCGGAATATGGCAACCCCTACATGGTGACCACCAGCGACTACTACCTGGCCTCCAGCAATGGGGCCAATTTCACGCTGTTCTTCAACCACCCAAGCGACCCGAACCTGAACAAGGCCAATCTGCCGCACTTCAATGACACGCCGCCCGTGCAAAACTATCTGGCCGAAGGCAGCGGCCGCCGACTGACCGCGCTGCGGAAGATGGATCAACCCAGCGGAGACCCGATCGGTTATCAGCAATTCCTGCAGGGCGAGGGCAAACCGGTCACGATCGACTTGCACCCTTGCCTGGCATTCGACGCCGGCGTCTACGCCACCGGAACCCTGTTCAACGATGTCCACGCCACGCCGGTGGATTACTCTTATGTAGCGACTACCACCGACGCCAATGGCATCGCCCAAGTGAGCTTCAGGGCCGTGGCCCCGGGCTTCCCGACCTTGCGCTTTTTCATCAAGGACGGCACCAGCGATCCGGTCATCCCCTTCAGCTTCCCCCTGCCCCACGCCTACATCGACTTCCTCGCCCCGCTCCGCGTCCTGCCCTTGGACGTGCAGCTGCAACAGGACTTCATCAACTACTGGAACACCGTCTACAAGGATCAGAACGCCGCCACGCAGCTGTGGGAGGGTTTCCTCTACCCACGCATCCTGCAGACCTTCTATTACCTGTACCCGATCATGAACAAGTACATGCCGCTCAACTCCCAGGCGCGAGTGGAAGGCGCCATCGACCAGTTGATTGTGCTGATCAGCAAGCCCTACCAGGAGGAAAGCACGCTCTCGATGCCCATCACCCGTGACATGTCCCAGAGCCGCCGTGCGGTATTGGAGCTGTGGGCCAAGAAACTGGTGAAACGCAACTATCCGCCACAACAACTCAAGATGAGCGATTACGACAACCTCTGAGCTTGTGTGGGAGCTGAGCTTGCGCGCGATGAAGGCACCTCGGTCTTTCGAATGACCGCGTTATCGTTCATCGCGAGCAAGCTTTGCTCCCACAGGCTCGCACCCAGTGTCACTCGGTACTTTTCAAAGGAATGACCTATGAAAACCAGTCTCTTGAACCGGTTGCTGCTGTTGATCCTGCTGTTCAGCCCGCCTCTGTTCGCCCAGGACAGCGGTGCCGTGTACTTCACCATGGGCGTGCACAACACCGAGGGCTGCAACGAACAGAACGGCAACTGCATCGCCAAACGCCTCCCAGGCGAGCCTTCCGATCCGTTTTTCCCGGCGTTCTGGATCAGCGACTGGACCATGTACCGGGTGATGCACAACTACGAAAAAAACCCGCCGCCCTACAGCAATCCACCCTCTACCCTGACCCCGGCGGACTACACCGTCTCCCGAGGAACCAGCTACTACGACACGGCCTATATCCCGGCCGATGGCGACGGTTTCGGTGCGATGATGGAGCACTATGAGAAGTACTGCCTGCCGATCTTCCCGATCAAGAACAACAACTACACTTGCTCCTTCGTGTCCCTGGGCAACAAGGCCTACTTCCTGACCTACCCGCAGGATCGCCCCAAGGACATGCCGGCCTGCTGCATGTTTTCGCCGATGAATCATCCGCCGCGGCAAGACTTCATCCAGCACCTGCCCTACAGCGCCGAGCGCAGCCAAAACCTCGACGGTAGCGTGCAGGCCTACGCGCTGGACCTTCAATCGCCGCAGGGGCCGATCCTGTTCGGCTATGCCTTCTACAAAAAGATGTCGGGACAACCGCCCTACCGGCAGCCCCAGTCGTTCTTTTTCTCCGGTGACACCAGCGTCGCCAATGCCCCCATCGTCAGCCAGAACTACACCAACTTCCGCATCGCCAAACCGGACCCTGCCCAGACCTGGGCGCAAGTGGCCGCGATGTGCCCGGCGAATCCACCGCCGTGCCAACTGTTCGAGCCACCGGCTTCACAGAGCAACGGGCAAAAGGCGCAGTGGAACAAGCTCATGCAGCGCAAACCCTGACAATGACGAAGGATCGCCATGAACATTTCAATCCGCCTCACCGTGGTACTACTGGGCTTGGCGAACCTTCCAGCCCAGGCCTTGGAGCAATCCCAGGAGCAAGCCTTGCGACAGGCGCAGGCCACCAGCCTGAATTGCCAGCCCCCCAGCACCGCGCCGGCGACCAACGCCAGCCAGGATCTGTTCGATCAATACAGCTGGCAGTTGTTCATCGCCATGAACTGGCCCGCCCAGGCGGGGCAACGCGGTGATCCCGACTGCAGTAAACAGCCGGGGGACCCCGGCTACACCGTCTGGCAGACCTACAAGACCGTGGAAGAAACCTTCCTGCCACTGGGGGCCGATCCAGGCCCCTGGAACACCCCACAGCTTGCCAAGAGCCTGGGCATCATCAACATCGCCGCGCTGAAGAACAGCTCCCAGGTGAATGCCGTCGACCAGGCCGTCGGCGGCTGGCTGATCGACCAGGCCGGCAACCCGACCTACTACGACATCTCGGCCAACGAGACCTCCTACAACTACATCGTCGCCAACCAGTTCTATAACGCCGATGTGGTTTCCAGAGCCAACAACATCAACTTTCCCTATGGGGTCATCGAGGTCAAATCGAGCTGGCGCATCCTCACCACGAATGACAACGCCAGCCGCTACCTGACCATGCTCGCGCGCGTGGCCACGTTCGACGACCAAGGCCAGCGCACCGGCGTCACCGAGGCCTACCTGGGGCTGGTGGGCCTGCACGTCATCACTAAGGTGAACGGCTATCCGCAGTGGATCTGGTCGACCTTCGAGCAGATCGACAACGTTGCGCCCAAAACAATGGTGAACGGTGTATGGGTCGACCAGCCGGCAGCCGGCACGGCCTATTCCTACTTCAACCCCAGCGCCCCGGCAGCCACCCTCAACCAGTCGCCCTGCGACTGGCAGACCCAGGGCGCACACCTGGTCTGCGTGCCCAAACCCGGCACCACCTTCCAGACCCCGAACCCGTTGAACCGCTTCACGCCGATCGCCGAGATCACCAACGAGGTCAACGCCCGTTACCGCAGCGACCCGGACCTGCAACGCAGCGTATTGAAGTACTACCAACTCATCACCACCCAACGCCCGCTGATGCCGGACAACCCCAGCAACCCGCTGGGCCAGCCGACCCCCGCCCTTTCGGCCAACGTGACCATGGAAAGCTACATCCAGCCCAACAGCAGTTGCATGAACTGCCACTCCATGGCGACACCGGTCAAGAGTCCCTACAAATCCGATTACTCCTACCTGTTCAAATTCGCCAATGCGCCTGTCGGCAACACCATCAAGGACGAGGAATAACTCATGAGCATCCTGAACGGACCACGGCTGAACTTCTGGGGCGGCATCCGCACCGACGTCAGCCTGCCGAACAACTCCCCGACCATTCCTTACGATGGCAACGATGACTGGCCGCTCTTCGACCTGACCACCTCGACCCTGGCACCGGGCGCCGAGTCCTACTCCGATGACCAGTTGAACAACATGATCAATGCTCCCACCGGCGACTACTACACCGCCGGTGGCTGGAATCACTACGGGCAACATGTCGTCGACATGCAGAACGCCCTGATCAGCTCCCAGGGCATCCCCGGCAGCATCAACACCACCGGCGACCTGGTGGGCCAGGCCGTCTATTTGCTCGGTTCGGTGGACCCGGTGACCGGCCAGGGGCCCGTTTCCGGCCCGATGATGGTGGACCTGGACCCCACCGCCTCGACGACCACCCAAATCTTCGTCGGTGGCCTGCAGATCGGTGGCAACGACAACATCCAACTGCTGATCCGCAGCAACACCGTGTGCAGCAGTTTCGACGTGGCGGGACGTGTGCTGCTGCCGAAAAAAATGGACGCGCCGGGCTCTTTCCACGCCAGCGGCACCTTTCAACTGACCTTTCCCTTGAGCAGCATTGTCAGTTGGAACCAGAACAGCAGCGGCCTGCGCTCGATCATCCAGGCACCGGGGGCGACGGGCATCGTCCTGCGTTTCGTCATGTTCGAAATGTGCCCGACGATGACCACCGAACAACTGGACGCCGACTACGCCGCCGGCAAGTACACGCCCAACCCGAGCATCGGCCGGGTCATCGGCACACTGGCCCCGGCCTTCGCCGACGAGCCGCTGAACTGCCAGCCGGGCCGGCAGCTGGTCAACCAGAGTACCGGCAATGCCGGCTATGCCGACCTGGACAACACCGGTTACCTGAGCATCGACATGGTGAACGTCATTCCGAAGGAAACCTTCCGGGCCGTCAGGGACGACATCACCAGCCCGATCGGCCCCAACGCCGATTACGGGACCGTGACCATCAGCGCCGGCGCCACCACCCTGACGACCCTGGAGCCGACCAGCCGCTTTTTATTCGACTACTACGTGTATGGCGGCATCGTCGACCTGCCCCTGACCGCCGACCAGCTACAGGCAGTACGCACCTCTGCCTTGGCGATCAACGCACCGGGCAAGGTCGCCGGGACCACGTTGCAGGCCACCGAGTCGACCTATCGGATCTATGCCGACCAGCGCAACGTCTATCTGGAGGACTACCCCAACGGCCTGTCGATCACCTTGCAGGTCAGGTACCTGGGCGGAGCGGTCCCCAGTACGACCGAAATCGGCCTGCAAGCGGCGGCTCCCGCTGTCTACGATCAACCACAATACTGGGACTTCCTCGACTTCCCGGATTCGTTGACCGTCGGCAGTGGCGAGCTGTCTGTCAGCTTTCCCGTCACCGTCAAGCCGGGCAGCGCCGCCCAGGCCGGTTTCGTCGCCCTGACCTGCACGGCCAACGGCCTCGACAGCAGCGCCTACTTCACCAACTTTCGCAAGTACGCCCAGACCGACTTCGGCATTCCCCAGGGCACCACCATCACCTGGCCGCTGATGTACCCCAACGTGCTGCGCTTTCACTACCTGGCGTTCCCCGCCATGTCGCGCTATATCCCGCTGAATCAGCCCGATGCAATCAAGGGTGCCAAGAACCCCATCCTCGCCCGCACCTCGGATGCCTACAAAGGCACCACGCTGTTCATGCCGGTGGTGCGCTCGATGTCGCCCTGCCAACGGGCGTTGCTGCGGGCCTATCTCACCGGTGAACCGTGGCAACCGCCGCGATGACCGTATCCCCTGCTCATTCACGGAGAGAGCCTATGCCCGTTCCCCTTCAGATCCCCGCACACCCCGGGGAAAGCCTGCGCCCCAGCACCTTTGTCGCCGAGGACCTGCTGAACCCTCGCGGCCTCTGCCTGCAAGCCGACGGCAGCCTGCTGCTCACCGAAGCAGGCTCGGGGTTGCCCGACCAACCCTTCAGCGGCCGTATCAGTCGACTGCGACCGGATCCGCAGCGGCCCGGCGCCTACCTGCCCCGCGAAACCCTGGCGCAAGGGTTTCGCGCCATGAACATGCAGGCGCGCATGCTGCGTGATGAAATCATGGGGGTGTCGGACATCGCCTGCGGTGACGGACGCTGCCTGGTCAGCCAGACCGATTATGTCGCCGGTTCCAAACTGCTGGACCTGCAATTCACACCGCCCGAACCGGTCTTTCATAGCCGTGGCAACCTGAATGCGCTGTGCTACCACCCGACCCGCGGCAGTTGGCTGGCCGTCAAGCCCGATACTAATCAGTTGGTGGAGTTCGTCACAGGCCAGGAAGAGCGCGTGCTGGCCCAACTGCCCGAACTGGATCAAGGCCAGGAAGCCGTTCCCGTGACCCTGGTGTACGAACCGGCGACAGACGCCGTGCTGATCAGCCTGTTCTCGGGCGAGCTGCACGGCGACCCGAACCGCAAGGGCATCGACTTTGCCGAGAAGGCCGGCCAGGTGATCCGGGTCTGGCCCGCCAGTGCCAGGATCGACATCCTGATTTGCGGCCTGCAACTGCCCACCGGGCTGGCGCTGCGCCCCAACGGCCAACTGCTGGTGCTGGAACTCTGCGAGCGCCTGCAACAACCGCTACTCCCCGACTGGAACGGCGAACCCCTGCATGGCGGCTTTACCCGGTTCAGTGGACGACTGCTGAGCTGCGACTTGCAAACCGCCCAGGTCACGGTGCTCGCCCGCGACCTGGATACCCCTTCCAACCTGTGCCTGTTACCCGACGCGGTACTGGTCAGCGAAGGCATGGGGCTGGTCGGGCGGCCACTGCCTACGCCAGATGAAGGCGTGGTGCCGTTAAGTGGCAGACTTCGTCGGGTGCAACTCTGAACAAACGCTCAAGGCCACAGGCAAAAAAAACGGCGCTTACCCTTCATGGGGTAGGTGCCGTTTTTCCTTGACTCAGCCAGCGGTGACCGTCATGCCACCGTCCGCCATGACCACCGAACCGACGATAAAGCTGGCACGGTCCGACGCCAGGAACGCAACCACCTTGGAGAAGGGACCGCAACGGAAGCAGCCTTGAGCGGCTATACCGGCGCCGTGGGCGACACTGGCAGCGATGCGTTCAGGGTTCCCCCTTTTAACGGCAGGCATCGAGCCTTACAGACAAATGCCCCGTAACAAGAAGCGCTAGTCCTGAGGCTACGTCGCCTTGCGCCTTTGCCTACAACTAAGCCAGAATCCGCCCGCTTGTGCGCTTTGGCGCGGGACTCTATGGTTATCTGGTCGCTGAAAATCAGCGGTCGGGTTTAGCAGCCTGAATCCCTAGACGCACAGTGCTCCACATTGTTGAGCAGGTCTTAATGCCTGCCATGTAATGGCGGTTGTGCGTGGGAGACCTTCGGGTCTGCCGGCTTCTAGGGGTCCGGTCTGCTAACCCGCGTACAGTCGCCACCCTCTTCGTTTAGCAGCGATGTCTGGCGGCTCCATTACCCCTAGGAGCGTCATCATGTTCAAAGCCACACCCAATCCACCGGAATCAGACCCCACCTCTTCCTACTCAAGCCTCGATCCGGAAAAATTCCACGAAGCCACCGAGCGGGCGCTCGATTATTACTTGAAGCCGGAACAGGCCAAACCCAAGAAAGAGTCGCGAGCAGCTCAGCTCTTGACCGTCGTGGAGGGGATTGATAGCGAAAGCCTGCTCGCCAACCTCAGCGAAAACCTGGCCTCCGCCAACGCCATGATCAGCGACTTGGCATTCGATCTTGAGGGTTCTCGCCGGCATGTTGCGATGGGTATCCTGCAAGTGATTGAGGTGAGTGAGCTGCTGGCGAATCGGGCGTTGGATATCGCAGATCCACGTTAACAACTCCCCCCAAACCGAAAGGGCTGGCTGGCACTTGTAAACGCCTCAACTACAAGGCCGTCCGCTCGCCCCATGCAAACTGACCCACCGCTTTCGCGAGCAAGCTCGCTCCCACAGGGGATCTGGGGTGTTTATGAACGTTGCATTCAGCGCTGGACCATGTGGGAGCGAGCTTGCTCGCGATGACGGTTGTACGGTCAATATCGATTCATCGGACCGTCGATCCAGGCAGCGGTATTAGCGAACCAGATGCTGGAGGTCCGTCGCCGGCTTGTCAGCAAGGATGGCGGAGGACTACAGAGGCTCTGCGGTCTGGATGAGCGAGTTCAACACCAGCTTGATTTCAACAGCCGGGTCTTTATGCCCTTGCAATATCAGGCCTTCCGCCAGGGCGGTGAAGGTCTTGGCAAGCGCGGCGTAGGCCAGGGGCGGCTTCTTGCCAGCATGATTGAATATGATGGTAATCAACTTGCCCAAGGCCTCGCTGTTTTCCTCATGCAAGTCGTAGTAATGCGGCGAGAACTCTTCATCGCGCAGGGCGATCAATTGCAACTCGGCATCGAGGATCGCACAGCGGGTATTGTTCTTCAGCGTATCGATATAGGTATTCAAGCCGTGGCTCAACTGCTCCGCCGAGTATCCCGATGCCAGGGTCGTACTCAATCGGTCGATCTCAACTCGCTTGAAGCGTTGAGTCAATTGCAGCAGCAAGTCCGATTTACTTGAAAAATTTGAAAAAAAGGCGCCTTTGGAAAAGCCGGCCTCCTCGGCAATAACGTTGACGCTGGCGGCATGAAAGCCTCTTCGGATCATCAGCTCAGTGGCTGTGTCGAACAATCTGTCTCTTGTTACTTGCTGGCTCTCTTCTCGACCTAGTCTCTTTTTAATCACGCCCTCGGCTCCTTTGGCCAAACAAAATATCTACGTGTAACTGGATGCAACGAATCGACGCCTCACTGTACGGAACCCGTTCTCGCCATCATATCTTATACGCGCCTTGTTCAATCATTTACATTTTAACTTTCAAAAACCGCCATGTATGTGCCATGTAGTTGGAGCAACCGGCAGGGCACGCTAGATGAGCCGGTGGCCACAGTTTTTGCCGGTGTACAGGCGAATTGAAATTTTCGTTTGCCCCCACTCGATAAGTCCCTGACGTGGTGTCGGGCGACTCAAACCGGATATTTTTCTGTCCGACACCCCACGCTGAAACGTGAAAAAACAGGCATGAAGCCCGGTTCAGAGCGTTCAGTTCGTCAGTCCGACGAAATACCACTTGATTTTCAGATACCGGATGGTTTTTACTTGCGCCGTTGGTGGAGCCCAACGCCTGATCAGGGCATCGAGTCAGTGATACGGGTCTCGATGCGATGGCAGGTCACCTCACAGGAGCGGGATTTTAATGGAATATGCCTTCGTTACAGGCGCTACTGGCCTGCTCGGGAATAATGTCGTTCGTGCGCTACTAAAACGAAACATCAAAGTAAAAGCGCTGGTTCGTTCTGTAGAGAAAGCCCGAAAACAGTTCGGCAACCTGCCCGTGGAGTTGGTCGAAGGCGACATGCTCAATGTCGATGCTTTCGCCCATGCCCTGCAAGGGTGTGACGCCCTGTTTCATACGGCCGCCTATTTCCGCGACAGTTACAAAGGCGGGAAACATTGGCAAAAACTGTATGACACCAATGTGACCGGCACCGAGCGTTTGTTGCAAGCCGCTTATGACGCCGGCATCCGTCGTGCAGTCCATACCTCTTCCATTGCCGTGTTGAAGGGCAATCGGGATCAAGTGATCGATGAAACCATGTCTCGCAGTGAGTTGGAGGCTGACGATTACTACTTGAGCAAAATATTGTCCGAACAGAAGGTCCAGCAATTCCTGGCGCAGCACCCGGACATGTTTATCGCCATGGTCCTGCCAGGGTGGATGTTCGGCCCCGGCGATATCGGCCCTACTTCGTCAGGACAGTTCCTGCTCGACTTTGTCGGACAAAAATTGCCCGGCGTACTCCCCGGAAGCTTTTCCGTTGTCGATGCCCGGGACGTCGCCGAGCATCAAATCGCGGCCATCAGTCGCGGCAGGTCCGGAGAACGTTACCTGGCCGCCGGCAATCACATGGACATGAAGAGCATTTTCCAGGCGCTGTCCAGCGTCAGTGGCATAAAAGCCCCAGAGCGAAAAGTGCCTCTGTTCATGCTGCGAATCATCGCGCTTATCTATGAAGGTTACTACCGGATCACCAAAAAACCGGTGCTCATCAGTACCTCCACGGTCAAGCTCATGGAGCAAGAACAAGGCCGTACTCATTTCAGCCATAACAAAAGCTCACGGGAGTTGGAGTGCAAGTTCCGCCCTGTTGCTGAAACCCTGACCGATACCCTGGATTGGTATCGGAATAACAACTACACAGATGCTTAATTGAAACAATTCATATATAGCCTACCTCTGTAGTACTTTTTTTGACTAGCCATACACCCAAGGATTGAGAGAGGTTGGTAAATGAAAAGCCTTTCATATAAAGAAGGTTTTCTGCATCGCTTTGTCGGTTTTTCGGAATCGTTCCCCGAGCAAGTTGCTATTCGGCATCTGGACACGGAAGAAGATACCGTTACTTACCGAGAGTTGCACATCAAGGCTGAACAATGCAATGGCGCTCTTACAGCGCTTGGTGTATTGCCTGGCGACAAAGTAGCGCTGGTGCTGCCCAATGGGGTGGCATTTATCGCTTACTACTTGGCGATCATCGGGCGAGGCGCCATTCCGGTCATCCTCAACTACAAGTTGACCCCCTTCGAAATGGCCAATGTCGTCAGCCTCGCCAGGCCGACGCTCGTGGTCACGACCGAAGCGCTATGGGTGCAACACAGTGAGGTATTCCAGGCTGACAACGGTGTCAGGCACTCCCTGGTGCTGGACGGTGGGAGCGAGCCGTCATCGCCCCTGCCCGCCAACGCAACGGCCCTCTCTCAACTGCCTTGCCAGATCGAACCCTTGTTGTTGCCCGAGGGCAATCCGATCGTCTCGGTACAATTCACCTATCGTGGCATCGGTAGACCCCTGGCGGTTTCTCACCGTTATCTGGACCTGACGCAATCGAGCGACGGGCTGCATGAGCACTTTCATCTGCAAGGCGTCGGATCCGTTCATCTGGTGACGCTGCCGTTGTATGCCATCTTCGGCCTCTCCGTGATGATGGTGTTTCCTTTGAGCATTGGCGCCACCCTGCTGATGACCAACACCCTGCTCAATCGAGACCTCGCCGAAGTGCTGTCCGAGCATCAGGTCACCTTCGCCTGCCTGGTGCCCGACGTCATTCGCTACTTCAATACACGCCTGGCCAAGCGCAAAGGCGCGCTGTTGCCGCTGCACCCGCAGCTGATGATTTACTCGGGCGGCAGCCACCTGCCGGCCGATGAAGCCGAGAAGCTGGGGAAACTGCTGGGGTGCAATCCGGTGCTGCAAGGCTATGGGTTGACCGAAAGCATGCCGGTGATCGTCCAGAGCTCGATTGGCACGGTCCACCGTGGCGCCATGGGCCAGCCGATCAGCGGTGTGGAGCTGCGAGTCGTCGATGCCCAGGGCCAGGACGTGGCGCCTGGGCGCATCGGCGAATTGCTGATACGCGGCTCGATGGTGATCGACGGCTACAACGATGCCGAGGACACCAATGCGCGGTTCTTCCGCGATGGCTGGTTCCACAGCGGTGACCTGGTCTGGCGGGACGACGACGGGCATGTGTTTTTCTATTGCCAACGCCTGCGAATCTCGAAGATCAAGGCGCAGATGGTCGACCTGGTGGAAATCGAATCCGTCGCCCTCAAGCACCCTGACGTGCTGCGTGCCAAGGCCTATATCGTCCCGGACCACAAGGAAGTCAACGTGCTGCACCTGTGCGTCGAAGGGACCGGCGAGCTGACCCAGAACGCGCTGTCCACCCTGCTTTCGCGCGACCTATCGGGCTTCAAGCTGCCCAAGACCATCGAGATTATTTCTCTCAAGGAAGAGGCACATGCACGCTAACAGCACACAACCGGTCCTGGCCGTTTTCGACTTCGACGGCACATTGACCGACCGACACACGTTCTGGCGCTACATGCGCTATATCGTGGGCACCCGCTCGTTCTGGCTGCGGATCATTCCCCTGCTGCCCAAGATGCTCAGCGTGATCGTCGGCATCACCCCGCTGATGCAAGCACGGCTGGCCTTCATTGCCTGTTACCTGGGCGGCCTGTCGGTGGAGCAAGAGCGCGAGCATGCCAAGTATTTCATCAGCGAGCTGCTGCCGCTCTGGCTCAGGCCCGAGGCGATGCGGCGGCTGCAATGGCATCAGTCCATGGGGCACGTCACCGCGCTGGTGAGCAATTCGCCGGAAAACTACCTGATCCCCTGGGGCCAGGCCGCGGGTTTTGACTATGTGTGCGGCACCCGCCTGGCCACGGCAAAGAACAAGCTGACCGGCGGAATATCCGGTACCAACTGTGTAGAGCGAGAGAAAGTCACGCGGCTCAAGGGCTGCTTGAGCAACCTTGATGATTTTTACATTTATGCCTACGGCGATTCATCAGGCGACGATGCCCTGCTCAGCATTGCCAACTCTCCCTTCTACAGAAACTGGTACTGATCGATGAACACTCTGAGCACGTTGGCCCCCAAGCATTTCAAGCGACCTGGCAGCGCCCCGACCGTGATGATCGTCGGTGCCGGTCCTGTTGGCCTGTCCCTGGCAATCCTGTTGAAGAAATGGGGCGTGTCGTTCCGCATCATTGAAAGGAACGCCGGCCCCTCGACGGCGACCAAGGCGATGGCCATCCATTCCCGGACCCTGGAAATCTTTCGGGACCTGGGCGTTGCCGAGCAAGCCATCAGCGACGGCTTCACGATCAACCAGTTTTCGGTGCAGTCCAATGCCAAGCGGGTACTGAACTACAACTTCTCCTACCTGGATGCGCCCTATCCCCTGCTCCTGAGCCTGCCACAGCCGCAAACGGAGAAAATTCTCCTGGAGCGGCTCAAGGCGCTGGGTGCCGAGGTGGAGTGGAACACCGAACTGGTGGACATCGAAAACCTGCCGGGTTCGGTGAGCATGAAGCTCAAGCATGCCGACGGCACCGACGAACACTTCACCAGTCGTTGGGTGGCCGCGTGCGACGGTGCTCGCAGCAACATCAGAAAACGCCTGGACATGACCTTCGAAGGCTCGTCCTACGACCGCTTCTTCATGCTCGCCGATGCCGATATCGAGTGGTCCGGAAGCAAGGATGAGGGCGCATTCTTCCTGGGTGCGCAGGACGGTTATGTGGCCGTTGCACCGATCAGTGCTCAATCGCGTTATCGGCTGTTCATCGAAATGCCCTACAACCTGCCGCCAGAAGGCGAGCGCCCATCCTTGAGCCTGGAGAACTTCCAGCGCTTGTGCGAAGGGCGTGGGCAAAAGATGACGCTGTCCAACATTTCATCGACCACCATCGCCTCTTTCCAGCATCGCCGCGTGCAATCGATGCAGCAAGGCTCCGTGTTTCTGCTGGGGGACTCGGCGCATATCGGCAGCCCCATCGGTGGGCAATGGATGAACCTAGGGGTTTCCGAGGCCTACAACCTGGCCTGGAAAATGGCCTATGTCGATCAGGGCCTGGCGAACCCGTCCTTGCTCGACAGCTACAACGAAGAGCGCTACCCGGTTGCCCTGGAAGTCGAGAACACCGCCCACCGGCTGACGGGGCTGATTACAGTCCAACGTCGCGCCCTGGTGTGGCTGCGCGACAACGTCCTGCCGCTGTTGAGCAACCGTAAAAAGGCCCAGCGCAAACTGCCGTCGATGATTTCCGGTCATCAATATCACTATGAGAAAAGTGACTACATTCAAGAATCGCTGACGAAGAAGCAGCGCAAGAACTGGAGCAAGAAAGGGAAAAAACCCGAGTTCCAGACCGCACCGCCTCGCGCCGGGCAACTGGCGCCCGATGTCGAACTGTGGCAACTGCAAGGGATGCCAACAAAACGCTTGATCGACTTGTTCCACGGGACATTCACGCTGTTGATTTTCAGCGCGGCCGATCAGTTTTCGCCGTTGTTGCCAGGCTACTACACGCTGGCCAAGTCGGTGGAAAAGGACTACCCAGGCATCAAGGCCTACTGCGTGATCGACGCCCTGAGCGGCGCCGGCCTGCCGGCTTGGCACTCGACGTTGCTGGACCCCGATTGGCGGCTGCATAAGCGCTACCACGCCAAGGAAGGCACGATGATGCTGATTCGTCCTGACGGCTATATCGCTTTCCTCGGAGCCGATGCAATAACGCTGATGACATACCTGAACGTAAGGTCCGGGTTGCTCAAAGGCGCCAGAACAACAATATCTTGCGAGACCGAAGCAGTGGAACTCCAACTTTAAGTCGCTCCATGGCTACTGCCAGTTTGATTAATTGATATAAACAAGGCCCCGCCCTGGGCCATGATTTTTGATCTTTCTTACTTAAAGAAATATCGACCGACTTGGTTAGGAGAATCTTATGCGCTTGCAACTTAACGATGTTGTGCAGGAATTCATCGTGTCCAATGGGAAAATAGCCCATAGCTATTTCTCTCTTTCCGAAAAGATCATTGATTCACTGTGCGAATCCAATATCGCCAAAGAATCGATATTACTGCGACTCTTGGAACAGGCTGAAACGGTCACTGCGCATTATTTCAATGCTCATCAACAAGTCCTTGAAGGCGTTTATGCCAATGGGACCGAAGCTGCCGTCAACAAGAGTGTTCCCGTGCTGGAACCGGCTTATTCGAACCCGACCATACCGGCGCCGACGCCTGTCGTCGAAGCCGCCGCAGCCGTCGAAGAGACAAATGCACTCAGCTACGGGCAATGGTTGCGTGCGGAAATCAGCACGGTCACCGGCTTCCAGGCGCAACAGATCGACTTCGACCAGAGCTTCGAGAGCCTGGGGATCGATTCGCTGGGGCTGGTGGATATTTTCGAATCCCTGGCCCAGCACTTCCCGGAAAAGAAAGACCTGACCTCGCAGCTCTTCGACGCCCCTACCCCAACCGCTTTGCTGGCGCGGCTTGAAGCCGATCCGCAGGCGCCAGCGGTGGACGTCCAAGCGTGGGTATTCGAGCAATTGGCGACCATCACCGGCTTTACGGTCGAGCAGATCGACCCGACACAAAGCTATGAAAGCCTGGGCCTGGATTCGCTGGTGCAACTGGACTTCCTGGAGTCGGTAGTCGCCATGTGGCCTCAGCTCAAGGCCCACAGTTCCGAACTGGCCAACGCCAAGTTCCCGCAGGCAACCATCGCCCTGATTCAAGCCGCCCTGGCCGATCCCCAGCCGCAGGCGGTGCCTGGCGACGAGCCTTCACCGGCCACAACGAACACTCAAGGGCAGGAAGAAAACCTGCTGCTCAACGCCCTGTCTCCGTTGATCCCGGACGCCGCGCAGTCGATCGACATCCAGACGCCGTTCGCCCAACTGGGTCTCAACGGCTTTGCCCGAGAAGCGCTCTGCCAATCCATGGCGCAACAGTGCTCTGCCAGCGAGTTTGCCGGTGAAGCGCTGATGTCCCGTCGCACGCCGCAAGATGCCCTGTCGTTGCTCGCCAGGCTGAGCTGACCGGTAACGAGCGACAGGAATGGAATCCGGGTGATCGAACAGGTCACCCAGCTTTTTTGGCGATCAGGGAGACAGGGTATGAGTGGCGCAGTCACAACAACGGGCGATTTTTGCTTCAGCGCGATGGCGGGCGAGTTTCCGGGAGCGTCGTCCACGGATGCGCTTTGGCAGTTGCTCTCGCAAGGGCAGATCGCACCGATCGAATCCATGCCGGCACGCTGGGAACTGGACAAGGCGTCGATCTATTCAAGCACGACCGGGGAAAAGGATCGCATCTACCTGGACAGCGCTTTTTGCCTGACCGACGACGCCTCGACCCCATCACGGCACGAAGGGCGACAGGTCGCCATCGGCAAGAAAGTGCTCCAGGCGCTGCTCACCCAACTCGCTGGACAAGGCTCGGCGCTGAACAGGGAGCGCACCGCGCTGGTGGTCGCGACCTCCTGGAGTGACGAGAGCTATTTCGTCACCGGCATGTCCGGAAAAACCGACGCACCGGCGGGCTTTACACCGGGCGAACAAGTCGCGGAACTGGCGGCGGCCTTTGCCTTGGGCGGGCCGGCGTTATCGGTAGACACCGCGTGCAGCTCGTTCCCCTATGCCCTGGATATGGCCCAGGCGCTGGTCAACAGTGGCCAGGCGGACAACGCGATTGTCATGGCCCTCAACACCGTGCTGCCACCGGCGCTGTTCCTGGGTTTCTCGCAATTGACGGCCTTTTCCGCCCGCGCGCGGATGGAAGCGTTCGGCCAGGACGCCGACGGCATTGTGCCAGGCGAATGTGCGGTGGCCTTTCTGGTCGAACCGGTGGCCCAGGCCCTGACGGCGCAGCGCCGTCCCCTGGGCGTGCTGCGCGCCTTGGGCATGTCCGCCGACGGCGCCGAAGGCTCGGTGTTTGCGCCGGGCAAACAGGCCCAGTACTCAGCCTACCAACGTGCCTATCGCGGCCTTGATCCACGGGACGTGGACTACATCGAGACCCACGGCACCGGTACACCGCTGGGGGACGCAACGGAGCTGGCCTCGCTGAACAGCTTCTTTGCCCCCCATCGTCCGGACGGCAAGAAAATCACCATCGGTTCGATCAAGTCGGTCATCGGTCATCCCCTGGCCGCTGCCGGCGGTGCTTCGCTCGCCAAGGCGTTGATGATACTGCGCCATAAAGGCATTCCACCGCAGCCCGGTTACCGCCCCAGCACGAAGGTCGACGAGACCTGCCTGCGACTCGCCACCCAACAGTTACACCCGCTGGAGGAGCGTCAGTCTGCAATCCGCATTGGCATCTCCAGCTTTGGTTTCGGCGGCGCCAACGCGCACCTGGTGGTGGACGAATACATTCCCGCCGACCGCCCTGCCACGCCCCCGGCGAGCGCCAGTGGCGTGGTAATGCTCGACCTTGCCATTGTCGAGGCCGAAGCAGCGCTGGGCAGCCACCGTTCCTTGCAGTCATTCCAGCAGCAACTCGATCAACCCGCCGCGCCCTCGGTCATGTTCCCCTATGGGCGCTTCGTTGATTACACCCCGGCGCCCGGTCAACCGTTGCTGGGCAAATTCCTCGCGCAAGACCACGTCATCGATATCGATGGCTTTGGCATGGGTCCCAAGCCATTGGCTCATGTCGACCCGTTCAAGCTGTTGATCACCGATCGCGTCAATCATTTGCTGCGACGTTTGCCAGGCGTGGCCGGTTCGCCCGGCACAGCGATGGTCATGTGCTGCAACATGGGCGGCGAGCGCTTCAGCAATGCCTACAGCAGCGCCCACACCTTCTACTCCCGGGCGCAAGGTACGGCACCGGGCGTCGAGGTGACGGACGTGGCAACCATGCTGCCGAACATGTTGTCCGGCTACCCGGCGCAGATTTTTGACTTCAAGGGTTTCCATCAGACCCTGGTCGGCACGGCGGGACTGTTCTGGCAAACCTTGCTGGCCTCGCCGCAATGGTTCAACGACGGCATCACCACGCTGCTGCTCGGCGCAGGGCGTTTTGTCAGCGGTGAAATCGAGGTCGAGCGCGCCCGGAGCAGCACGATCACGCAAGGTGAAGGACTGGGGCTGATCGCGCTGCGTCGCTATCAACCGGATGCCGCAGACAAACCCTTGCTGGTGATCCGCGCGGCGGTCCTCGCCCACGCTGCCGACTCGTTGGAAGAGGCCTGCCAACGGCTGGGCAAAGCGTCGAGCGACTATCCGAACGTTGACGTCTGTGAGTTGCAGCCTGCTGCGACACCTGCCAGTGGATCACTGCCGGAGATGACCGGTTTCCTGGCTGAAGCCAGTGGCATCGAGACCCTGTTGGCGGTGATGTTGAAGGGCGCGACCCATTCCGTGATCGAGGTACGCGACGCCGGCAAGACGGTGATGTGGCTGTTTACCGAAAAGCTTCGCCAATGGAGCCCGACGGCGGCCGAGGCCAGCTCGCCCATCAAGCATCCCTTCATGTTGCGCTTTGCCCATTCGTCATCCCACGAACTGCAGCAGGTCATCACGCCTGCCCGACCTGTCAGCCTGGTCCGCGAACCGCAGAACGATGGCGTCGACGTGCAGCAACTCAGCGACTTGCTCACCAGTACCCTGCTCTCCGGGCTGCGGGTGCGGGTTCGCGCCATGGAAGGCCTGTTCGCCCTGCACCGTGGCGATACAACCCAGCGTCCGACGCACTGGCAGCGCAGCGCGAAACATATCGTGATCGCCAACGCCCAGCGCAGCCCACAGTCACTGCACGCCCAGCTCGTGGTGGATGAGGCGCACCCGTACTTCTTCGATCATCCCCTGGATCACGTCCCGGGCATTTTGCTGCTTGAGGGTGTGCTGCAACTGATCGAACTGGCCATGCCGCCTCTGAGCGGACGGGTCGCCTACATCAAGAGCCTGACGATCAAGTTCCAGCAATACGTGCAGAAGCAGGGCGTGATCGATCTGCATGTCGAGCAAGGCCAGGATCCCCAGGTGTTCAATGCCAAGGTCATGCAAGATGGAAAAGTGATGTGCACCTGCGTCTTGGGGATGGGCTACAGCTCGGCGTTCGAGACATTGCCAGCCAGCGAATTCACCGCCACGCCCTGCCGTAACAAGGCCCTGTTGCACAAGGCCAGGGAGGAGAACGTCATCGTCAGTGAGATGAGCAGCGTCGCCCAGGGCCTGAGCGTGGACACGTTGAAACTGCCGCCGGAACACTTCTTCCACGCCGGTGATCCCGAGCACTATTCGATGGTGTATTTCCTCGAAGTCGCTCGCCAGTGCTACATGCAGATCGCCCACAGCCATCTGCGGATTCCACTCAATACCCCGATGAATCTGCTGGCCTTGAGCTTCACCCTGGATCGCCCCATCCCCAGGAACAGCCCGCTGTCATTGGCGCCGCAAGCCGGCTTTGATGCGGCGCTCCAGGCATTCAAGACCAACCGCATCTATATCGACCTGTTCAACCGGGGCGAAAAAATCGGTCAAGCGAGCATTACCGCTCAGGTGCTGAGTCAATCCGCACCGGCGGCCTGAGCATTGAATGGATCTGCCCTCCAGCATGACCGTGTCCCCCACAACCAAGGTGTCGCCGTGAACGATGTCAAAGTGCAAGTCATAGTCAAATCGCCTCCTTCTGAAATCTGGAAGATCTGGAGCAATTTTGCAGAAGCGCCGTTATGGGATACCGACGTTCGCCAGTGTCAACTCGACGGCCCGTTCCAGGTGGGGACGCGCGGCAAATGTGTGCTCAAGAATGGCTTGAACATGCCACTGAAACTGGAAGCCGTGAGCCTGCACGAAAGCTATCGCAACAGCGCACGGCTGCTGTGGATCGACCTCGAATTCGATCACCAGATGCGCAGGATTTCTCCCGATGAAACCCATGTCATCCATAGCGCGAAGATTTCCGGGCCGTTGAGTTTTCTGTATCGCGGACTGCTGCGCAAAGCGTTGACCGCAGCGATGACCACGGCACTGGACAACCTGTGCACGCTGGCTGAACAACGGGCCATCGGCGCCCCAGGACACGAGAAAACCGCGACGCCTTTGCACCTCGTGTGAATGCCTCCCGGAAGCACGCGTGCAGAACGCGCGTTCCCGGACTCGCTTTGCTTACTTATCGATAACAGCACATTTCGGATCTAGCATGAACGTACAGAAAAACACCCAGTATCTGCTCATGGCAATCGTTGGCCTGGGGGCTATTGCCCCAGCATCGAGCTTCGCCGACAACCTCGGCCCCTATGTCAGTGCCATGGGTGGCGTGAACTGGGTCTCTAATCAGGACCTGACCCAGAACAACAACGAATTCGTCGAGATGGAATACAATCAACCGCTGCACTCGGGCTACGCCACCGGGCTGGCACTGGGCTGGCGGTTCCCGGTCGGGCTGCGGCCCGAGGTCGAGCTGAGCTACCGCCGCAACACCATGGACCAGTTCAATAACCGGATCTACGAGGGCGGCACCAGCATTGAGGGCAAAGGCGAACAGGAAGCCACCAGCCTCATGGCCAACCTCTGGTATGACATCTCGAACCTGCCGGCCCCCTTGAGCCGCTTCACACCTTATGTCGGCGGTGGCCTGGGCTACGCCGTGATGACCATCACAGGCCTGGAAGCGGGCGGCGTCGAGTTCGGCGGCACCCATCGCGACACCGTCACGGCCTGGCAACTCGGCGCCGGCGTCGCTTACGAGCTGAACGAGCATTGGTCCATGTCCCTGGATTATCGCTACTTCAAGACCGGCGAAGCGAACTTCGGCAAGATCCAGGGCCTGCCCCCGGCCGATGTGGAAACCGAATACAATGCCCAGTCCTTGATGGTCGGTTTGCGGTACTGGATGTAAGCGCTGGATGGATCGGCGCCTGGCCTTTGACAGGCGCCGATTTATCATCATGCTGACCTAACACTGTCCTGCGTGAATCAAATTTCTAGATCGAAAGCGCAAAGCGGCCTCCACCCTCGATTTCCTCGCTACCCAACAGCGCTTCAGGCACAAACCCGCACCGTTCAAGGACCTTCCTTGAGCCGACGTTGCTCTCATAAACATAAGCCACCAGTTGCGTAAGCTCCCAACGTATCCGTGCCGCCTCGATCAGGTGTTTCAGGGCCTGCGTTGCCAGCCCTTGCCCGCAAACGCGTTGATCAATGCGATAGCCCACTTCGGCGCAACCGTGTGGTGAGTGGATGCTTTTCAGGTTCGCTCGCCCGACGATTCTCCCGCTGGAATCTTCGATCACAAAGGGGGGGCTGCTGCGCAGCCCAGCGGGAGCAAGCTCCCTCGCCACAGAAGCGGCGCCGGTGCTTCCGTTGGGATAGATCGACGGAACAGCCGAGGGGCTTTTGTGGCGAGGGGATTTATCCCCGCTGGGCTGCGCAGCAGCCCCAAAAGGCTGAATGCGGTCTGCCTGAAACATCACAGTGTCAGGGTTCAGGGCTGCTGCGCAGCCCAGCGGGGATAAATCCCCTCGCCACAAGGTTATTCATTTGAAGATGTCATAAACGAAAAATGCTCCGTACCTTTCGATACGGAGCATTTCTTCAAGACTTCCACGGATTGCCAGGTATTCACGCGACGGTGAGTCTTCTGGTTCAATCGCCTGCAGAATTCAGAGGGATTCTGCAGTTCCTATCGGGGAGTCGGAACGGAACCTGCCTGGCGTCCTTCAGGCGTTCTGGTTCCAGGGACGGTCTCCATGCTCGTCCTTGATGCGCGTCGGCAAGCCCATCACATCCAATGCCTCGAGGAACGCCTCGGCGGGCAGCTCCTCGACGTTGACCATGCGCTGCACGTCCCACTCGCCACGGGCTACCAGCAAGGCTGCGGCCACGGGTGGCACGCCTGCGGTATAGGAAATACCCTGGCTGTCGGTTTCGGCGTAGGCGTCCTCGTGGTCGGCCACGTTGTAGATGAACATCTCGCGCGGCTGGCCATCCTTGACGCCCTTGACCAGGTCACCGATGCAGGTCTTGCCGGTGTAGCCCGGCGCCAGCGAACTCGGATCAGGCAGCACGGCCTTGACCACTTTCAGCGGCACGACTTCCAGGCCTTCGGCGGTCTTGACCGGTTGCTCGGAGAGCAGGCCGAGGTTCTTCAGTACGGTGAACACGTTGATGTAGTGCTCGCCGAAGCTCATCCAGAAACGCACGTTGGGCACGTCGAGGTTCTTCGACAGCGAGTGCACTTCGTCGTGGCCGGTCAGGTACAGGTTCTGCGAGCCTACGACCGGCAAGTCGTCGGTGCGCTTGACCTCGAACATGGTGTTGCTGGTCCACTGGCTGTCCTGCCAGCTCCACACCTGTCCGGTGAACTCACGGAAATTGATTTCCGGGTCGAAATTGGTGGCGAAATATTTGCCATGGGAGCCGGCATTGACGTCGAGAATATCGATCGAATCAATGCGGTCGAAATGCTGTTGCTGCGCCAGTGCCGCATAGGCATTGACCACACCCGGGTCGAAGCCCACGCCGAGAATGGCGGTGATGTTCTTTTCCTGGCACTCCTGGAGGTGGTTCCACTCGTAGTTGCCGTACCAGGGCGGCGTCTCGCAGACCTTGCCCGGTTCTTCGTGGATGGCGGTGTCCAGGTAGGCCACGCCGGTATCGATGCAGGCACGCAGCACCGACATGTTGAGAAAGGCAGAGCCGACGTTGATGACGATCTGCGACTCGGTTTCGCGAATCAGCGACTTGGTCGCTTCGACATCCAGAGCGTTCAGTGCAAAGGCCTTGATGTCGGCGGGTTGCTTGAGGCTACCCTTGGCCTTGACGCTGTCGATGATGGCCTGGCATTTGGAGATGTTGCGCGACGCGATAGCAATACGACCGAGTTCGTCGTTGTGCTGCGCGCACTTGTGGGCCACCACCTTGGCGACACCTCCTGCACCAATGATAAGTACGTTCTTCTTCAATTTCTTCATTTCTCCTTCCGCCAGCTCAAGACAGGCTGGACAGATAGTCGTCGTAAACAAACTCGCGAACCACCTCGACGCTGCCGTCGAGTTGCTTCACTACGATGGACGGCATTTTCAGGCCGTTGAACCAGTTTTTCTTGACCATGGTGTAGCCCGCTGCGTCGATGAACGACAGCCGATCGCCGATGGACAGCGGACGATCGAATTGGTACTCGCCGAAAATGTCTCCGGCCAGGCAGGATTTGCCGCACACCATGTAGGTGTGTTCGCCCTCGCTCGGTGCCAGCTTGGCGTCCAGGCGATAGATCAGCAGATCGAGCATGTGTGCCTCGATGGAACTGTCCACCACGGCCAAGTGCTTGCCGTTGTAGAGCGTGTCGAGCACGGTGACTTCCAGCGATGCACTCTGGGTGATCGCGGCCTCGCCCGGCTCCAGGTAGACCTGCACGCCATATTTTTGCGAGAAGGCCTTGAGCCGTGCGCAGAAGGCGTCCAGGGCGTAGCCCTCGCCGGTGAAGTGAATGCCGCCACCGAGGCTGACCCACTCGACCTTATGCAGCAAGTGACCAAAGCGCTCTTCGATAGTGCCCAGCATCTGGTCGAACAAACCGAAATCGCCGTTCTCGCAGTTGTTGTGGAACATGAAACCGGAGATATGCTCGATGACTTGCTCGATTTTCACCGGATCCCATTCGCCCAGGCGGCTGAAGGGGCGCGCCGGGTCGGCCAGCAGGTAATCGGAGCTGCTCACTTGCGGATTGACCCGCAGGCCACGGACCTTGCCGGCCGCCGCCTCGGTGTAGCGCTGCAACTGGCCAATGGAGTTGAAGATGATCTTGTCGCAGTTGGCGAGCATCTCTTCGATTTCATCGTCAGCCCAGGCCACGCTGTAGGCGTGGGTCTCGCCAGCGAACTTCTGCCGGCCGAGCTTGAGCTCATAGAGCGACGACGACGTGGTGCCGTCCATGTACTGCTGCATCAGGTCGAACACCGACCAGGTGGCGAAGCACTTGAGCGCCAACAAGGCCTTGGCCCCGGACTGCTCACGCACGTAGGCGATCTTCTGCATGTTCGCCAGCAGCTTTTGTTTGTCGATAAGGTAGTACGGGGTTTTGATCATTTTCGAGGCCTCCGGGCAAGGCGAGCCAAAAAAGGATGCGCATTGTGCCTTCACTGACTGCAGATCGAAAGAGCGAAAAGCCCCGTTCACGCAATCACCCTGATCCAGGCCCACGCTTTGCGATAACCGGACATACCGACTGCCCAGGCGATGAAATGCTGGATGATCGGGTAAAGAAGGGGTCACCGAAGAGGCGTCGATGCTCGAAATCGAGCCATCGCTGATAGACGGCAATGGGCAACAACCGTCCGTGATCAGTGCTGATGCATCAGGCCATGCAGAACGCCGAACCTCAGGCCCGGCTCGGAAGCAATCATCTGCGAGATACCGAAGACCTTGAATGCCGCCAGCATGATCGCCAGACCACCGGGCAGGATGCCCAGGCGATGGCTTTGCAAGCCGGCCAACCTGAGCTGCTCGACATGGCCGACTTCCAGCAACCGCAGCGACAGACGCAACAATCCACCGTAGGTAATGCCGCCTTGCCCAACATCGTTGAAACCATTGGCCTTGAGCACTTTGGCCAACATCCGCGCCGTACCGGAAGAACCGATTGCCTGCTGCCAGCCCTGGGCGCGATAACCCGCTGCGACTCTTTCAAACTGCAGGACAGCCACTCGCTCCGCCTCCAACAGCGCCTGGGCGGTGATGCATCCGCCCCGAAAGTAACGCGCACCAAAGGTGCCACTGCCGATGGCGATGCTTTCCGTCAGCAACGGTTGAGCGCCCTGCCCCAGAATCAATTCGGTCGAGCCACCGCCGATGTCCACCACCAGCCGCGTGTGCTCGACACCGGGCACCGTATGGGCAACACCGGCGTACACCAGCCGGGCTTCTTCATGCCCGGACAGCACGTCGATCCGAAACCCCAGGTGCCGCTCGGCACTGGCCAGGAACAGCTGGGCATTCGCCGCTTCGCGCACGGCACTGGTCGCCACCGCCCGCACCCGTCCGGCTTCAAAGCCACGCAGTTTCTTGCCGAATCGAGCGAGAGCCTGCCAACCCCGATCCAGCGCCAGCTCGTCCAAAGCCCCGGCCTGCAGGCCCTCGGCCAATCGGACCGGCTCACGCAGGGTCTTCACTTCCTGGATCACCAACTGTCGATTGCGCTTGACCGACTGGCCAATCATCAGGCGGAAGGCGTTAGAGCCCAGGTCAATGGCCGCAAACAGGGGGGCGTCGCCTTTCATAGCGGTGTTCCTTGATTCATCAGCCAGCAGGCACAAGCGCTGCCGGACTTCCCACGATGGTTTGCGAGGATCCTGCCACGGCTTCGATGACACCTGGATGACACCCCTGGCGCTCGGCCATGAAAAACAGACGCGTGCCAGCGAAATTTCGGGCGAGTCCCGCGCCTTCGAGCGTAATCGATAAAACCTGATCGTGCGGGCATCCTCCACAGATAAACGGTTTAGCCAGGGGAAAGCGCGTGAAGCACAGATGACGTTCACGGCCATGTAACAAAATGCAACTAGCGTGGCATCCATGACCTGCTCAAGCAATGGAAGCTCAGCCGCTCACTTCCACCGCTCACCGAATCGGATTTCATCATGACAAACCAGACCCTGGTCATGGACTCATCGAGTGCCATCGCCCCCAGTTCAAGACCGCAGCTCAACCGCAAACCGAGCGTGATCACCCTGGTGGTGTTTTTCGCCGTACTGGGCAGCGGCCTGCTGTTTACCGCCTACAGCCTGATGCACGACATGAGCGAACTCGGCACCGTGGTGACCACCTGGACGCCGTTCCTGCTGTTGGGCGTGGCGCTGCTGATTGCCCTTGGCTTCGAATTCGTCAACGGTTTCCACGACACCGCCAACGCCGTCGCCACGGTCATTTATACCAACTCCATGGCGCCGAACTTCGCCGTGGCCTGGTCGGGCTTCTTCAACTTCCTCGGGGTGCTGCTCTCCAGCGGCGCCGTGGCCTTCGGCATCATCGCCCTGCTGCCGGTGGAACTGATCCTGCAAGTCGGCTCCTCCGCCGGCTTCGCCATGATCTTCGCCCTGCTGATCGCCGCGATCCTGTGGAACCTGGGCACCTGGTGGCTGGGCTTGCCGGCGTCGTCGTCCCACACGCTGATCGGCTCGATCATCGGCGTGGGCGTCGCCAATGCCCTGATGCACGGGCGTGACGGCACCAGCGGTGTGGACTGGGCCCAGGCGACCAAGATCGGCTATGCGTTACTGTTGTCGCCGCTGGTGGGCTTCGGTTGCGCTGCGTTGCTGCTGCTGGCGCTGCGGGCCTTCGTCAAGAACCGCTCGCTGTACAAGGCCCCCGAAGGCAATACGCCGCCGCCCTGGTGGATTCGCGGCATGCTGATCCTGACCTGCACCGGCGTGTCATTCGCCCACGGCTCCAACGACGGCCAGAAAGGCATGGGCCTGATCATGCTGATTCTGGTCGGCACCCTGCCGATGGCGTATGCGCTGAACCGCACCATGCCGGCCGACCAGGCGCTGCAATTCGCCGCCGTGGCGCAAGTCACCCAGCAAGCCCTGGTCAAGCACTCGCCGGCGCCGGCCCCGGCAAATCCGCGAGCGATCCTTTCCGCCTACGTGGGCAGCAAGGAAACGACGCCGCAGTTGGTTCCGGCCCTGGCCGCCATGACCGGCAGCATCGGCGCCGAGGTCAAGGGCTACGGCTCGCTGGCCAAGGTACCCGCCGAAGCCGTGGGCAACGTGCGCAACGACATGTACCTGACCAGCGAAACCATTCGCCTGATGGACAAGAACAAGGTCGGCAACTTCGACGCCGACACCAGCGCCCAGCTGCAATTGTTCAAGCAGCAGATCGACAATTCCACGCGGTTCATTCCGCTGTGGGTGAAAATCGCCGTGGCCATCGCCCTCGGCCTGGGCACCATGGTCGGCTGGAAGCGCATCGTGGTGACGGTGGGTGAGAAAATCGGCAAGTCCCACCTGACCTACGCCCAAGGTGCCTCGGCCGAAACCGTCGCCATGCTGACCATCGGCGCCGCCGATCTGTTCGGTTTGCCGGTGTCCACGACCCATGTGTTGTCCTCCGGTGTGGCCGGCACCATGGTCGCCAACGGCTCTGGCTTGCAGATGCGCACCATCCGCAACCTGGTGATGGCCTGGGTACTGACGCTGCCTGCTGCCATCCTCCTTTCCGGCAGCCTCTACTGGTTGTTCACCAAGCTGTTCTGACCAATGTGGGAGCGAGCTTGCTCGCGATGGCGTCAACCCAGACAACCCAGAACCTGTGGCGAGGGAGCTTGCTCCCGCTCGGCTGCGCTGTAGGAGCTGCCGAGCGAAGCGAGGCTGCGATCTTTCCAGAGCCGGTTGAGTATCAAGCGAAAGATCAAAGATCGCAGCCTTCGGCAGCTCCTACAGAGGCCAGCGGGAGCAAGCTCCCTCGCCACGGGGGAATGAGTGAGTTCAAGGCCAGAAACGGTTAATATCGCGCTCCTTCGTCTACCCTCACAGAGCGGCGTACCGCCCTCGTGGGCGTGATGCTTCACCATTCCTTGCCTTCATGTACCGGAGATCCTCCATGCTCAAGCGTTCCCTGGCATTGGCCGTCGGCGTTGCCCTGTCTTTTAGCAGCCTGCTGACCCAGGCCGCCGACACCTTGAAAGTCAGTGCGATTCCCGATGAGGCCCCGACCGAGCTGCTGCGCAAGTTCAAGCCGCTGGGTGCCTACCTGGAACAGCAAACCGGCATGAAAGTCGAGTTCGTCCCCGTCAGCGACTACCCCGCCGTGGTCGAAGCGCTGGCCACCGACCGGATCGACATGGCCTGGCTGGGCGGCTTCACCTTCGTGCAGGCACGCCTGAAAACCGGCAACGCCATCCCCCTTGTCCAGCGCGAACAGGACGCCCAGTTCACCAGTAAATTCATCACCGCCGACCCGGCCGTCAAATCCCTCGCCGACCTCAAGGGCAAGACCTTTGCCTTCGGTTCGGTGTCGTCGACGTCCGGTAGCCTCATGCCGCGCTATTTCATGCTCAAGGACGGCATCAAGCCGGAAAGCTACTTCAGTCGCGTGGGCTACTCGGGCGCCCATGACGCCACCGTCGCCTGGGTCCAGGCCGGCAAGGTCGACGCCGGGGTGCTGAACGCCAGCGTCTGGGAAAAACTGGTTGCTGCCGGCAAGGTCGACACGACCAAGGTCAAGGTCTTCGCCACCACCCCAGCCTACTTCGACTACAACTGGACGGTGCGCGGAACCCTCGACCCAGCATTGGCGGCGAAGATAAAGGCAGCCTTCCTGGCACTCGATCCGGCCAACCCGAAGGACAAGGAAATCCTCGATCTGCAGGCCGCCAGTCGCTTCATCGAAACCAAGCCTGAGAACTACAAGGGCATCGAGGAAGCCGCACGCGCCGCCGAACTGCTCAAATGACCCTGCAACTGACCCAGGTCAGTGTTACCCATGCCAACGGCGTCCAGGCGCTGCGGGGCATCGACCTGCACATCGGCGTCGGCGAACAGGTCGCCATCATCGGCCCGTCTGGCGCGGGCAAGTCGAGCCTGCTCAACCTGCTGGCCACCGCCCTGCGCCCGGGTAGCGGCGAGCTGCAGTTGCTCGGTGAACGCGCCTGGCAGCTGTCTGCCCGCCAGCGTCAGCGCCTGCGCGCGCGCATCGGCCTGATCCACCAATCGCCGCCGCTGCCGCCACGCCAACGCGTGGTCACGGCGGTCCTGGCCGGAAAGCTCGGTCAGTGGGGCATCGGCAAAAGCCTGTTGAACCTGCTGCATCCGCTGGATATTCCAGGCGCCAGGGCGGCGTTGGCCCGGCTGGACCTGGGCGACAAACTGTTCGCGCAATGCCAGCAGCTGTCGGGCGGACAGCTGCAACGCGTAGGCATTGCCCGGGTGTTGTACCAGGCGCCAGAGGTGCTGCTGGCCGACGAGCCGGTTTCGGCCATGGACCCGGTATTGGCCCAGCACACGCTTTCGGTGCTGTGCCGCCATGCCCGGGAGCACGACGTGACCCTGGTCGCCAGCCTGCACGCGGTGGAACTGGCCTTGGCACACTTTTCCCGGGTCATTGGCCTGCGTGATGGGCAGATCCTGTTCGACCTGCCAACCGAAGCCGTGGACCGTCAGTTGCTCGACACGCTCTACGCCAACGAACAGCTACAGTCTGCGCCAACACCCCCCTCTTCCTTGAGCGTGCAGATCCCCCGATGCTGACACGCGATACCCGAGACCCCGCTACCCGCCCGCGCCTGCTGCTCACTCTGCTGGCCCTCGTCCTGCTGTGGCCAGGCATCCAGTTCAGCGAACTGGACCTCAGCGTGCTGGTGGCGAGCGACAGCCAGAGCGAAATGGGCCGGTTTGTAGCGGCCTTCTGGCCTCCAGCCCATGGCGACGAATTTGTCGAGCTGCTGTGGCAAGCCACCTTGCAGACGCTGGCGATCGCCACGGCCGGCATGGCCCTGGCGTTGCTGTTGGCGGTGCCCGCGAGCCTGCTGGCCAGTCGCGCCCTGTCGCTGTCGGCGGCCTCCCGTGCCGGGCACCCGGGTTATTGGGGCCAACTGCTGCGCTGGCCGGTGCGCGGTCTGCTGATCTTCCTGCGCAGCGTCCCGGAAATCGTCTGGGCGTTGCTCTTCGTCCGTGCCGTCGGCCTCGGCCCCACGGCCGGCGTACTGGCGATCGCCATTACCTACAGCGGCATGTTGGGCAAGGTCTACGCGGAAATCTACGAGTCGGTCGACCAGCGTCCGGCCCATGCGCTCTTGCAATCGGGCAGCAGCCGACTCGCGGCCTTCTGCTACGGGATCCTGCCCAATGTCGCGGCGGAACTGTTGTCGTACACGGTGTATCGCTGGGAATGCGCCATTCGCGCCTCGGTGGTGATGGGTTTCGTCGGTGCCGGGGGCCTGGGCCAGCAGATGGACCTGTCGCTGCGCATGTTCGCCGGCGGTGAAGTGGCCAGCCTGCTGCTGACGTTCCTGGTGCTGGTGCTGCTCGCCGATCAACTCAGCCGCCTGCTGCGCTGGAGGCTGGTATGAACCGCCTGTTCAACGTGGTCATGGTCCTGTGCATCGGCGCGGCGGTCGTCGCCTCGTTCGTCTACCTGGGCATCGACCTGGGCGAGCTCGGCGACAGCGGCAATCTGCACCAGATGGGCGCTTATGCGCAGCGTTTTCTCAGCCCGGACCTAAGCCTGGGCCACCTGAAGGCGATCGGCCACGGCGCCCTGGAAACCCTGGCCATGTCGGCCCTTGGCACCCTGCTCGCGGCGGTCTTCGGCCTGCTATTGGCCTTGCCTGCGGCCGGGCGCTTCGGCTGGCCCCTGCAGAGCGCTTCGCGGCTGGCGCTCAACGCCTTGCGCGCGGTTCCAGAACTGGTGTGGGCGGCGCTGATGGTCCTCGCCGCCGGGCTCGGCCCCAATGCCGGCACCCTGGCCTTGGCCCTGCACACCACCGGCGTGCTCGGCCGGCTGTTCGCCGAAGCGCTGGAAAATACCCCCTCCGAACCGGCCGACGCCATTCGCCTGCAAGGTGGCAATGCGGTATTGGCGTTCTGTTACGGCACGCTGCCCAACCTCCTGCCGCAGCTACTGGCGTACGTCCTGTACCGCTGGGAAAACAATATCCGCATGGCCAGCGTGCTCGGCTTCGTCGGCGCCGGGGGCTTGGGGCAAATGCTCTACGTCAGCCTCAGCCTATTCCAGGAAGCCCAAGGCAGCACGGTGATCCTGGCGATGTTGCTACTGGTTTTCGCGGTCGATACGTTGAGCAGCTGGAGTCGTCAACGCTGGGTCAAGGCTTGAGGTCTTTGGCAAAACCAACACGTTCGATGAAACCACGCAACCTGTGGGAGCGTAATGCTGTTCACTTAAGCCTTCCCGAGATTCTGGTCTTCCGTTCCGAGAGGCATAGTTTTTTTGGTGTGGATATCCGTTTTCTTTGTAACGGCTACTTATGGTTCCGCTCTTACAGCGGCTCACTTTTGAGAAGCCCGGAAGCCGGCCCAGTCAAAAGTAAGCAAAACGCTCCTGCCCCACCACTCGGTGCCTCGCCTAGGCTCGGCATGCCCGAACGAAGGCATTGCTCCGTGGGCCCACTGCGCAATACCTGCGTTCGGCCAGCGTGGTTAACGGGGCGCCCGAGATCAACGTCCGCCACGAGGCGGCCTGATAGCCGACCTGGTTCTTGATGGGGACCGCGTTTTTCCTGTGGGAGCGAGCCTGCTCGCGATTGGGCCAGTAAACCCAACATCCATGTGACTGAACCACCGCCATCGCGAGCAAGCTCGGCTCCCACACAGGTTCTTGGTCGTTTATAAGATCAGTGTCCACCGCC
>NZ_ATLN01000039.1:0-78490 GCF_000416195.1 Pseudomonas sp. CFII68 | reverse complement strand
CTTCGCGAGCAAGCCCGCTCCCACAGGGGGAACTCTGTTCCAACCCTGATTTTTGCGAGGCTTCACCGGATGCGAACCCTCGGCATCATTTGCCTGTTGCTGGCCCTGAGCGGTTGCAGCTCACTGCTGTTCTACCCCGAACGCGGCCTGCCGTTTACCCCGGAGCGGGCCAAGCTCGAGTACCGCGACGTCACCCTGACCACCGCCGACGGTCTCAAGCTCCACGGCTGGTGGCTACCCGTCAAACCGGGTGTGGAGGTCAAGGGCACGGTCCTGCATTTGCACGGCAACGGCGGCAACCTGGCCTGGCACCTGGGCGGGAGCTGGTGGTTGCCGGAGCAGGGCTACCAGGTGTTGATGGTCGACTACCGGGGTTACGGCGTGTCCGAAGGCGAGCCGAGCCTGCCGGCGATCTATCAGGACATCGACGCCGTGTTTCAATGGCTCGACCAGGCGCCGGAGGTGCAGGGCAAGCCGCTGGTGTTGCTCGGCCAGAGCCTGGGCGGCGCGCTGGCGGTGCATTACCTGGTCGAGCACCCGCAGCGCCAACGGCAGCTCAAGGCCCTGGTGCTCGATGGCGTGCCCGCCAGTTATCGCGACGTTGGCCGTTTTGCCCTGAGTACCTCGTGGCTGACCTGGCCGTTCCAGGTGCCGTTGTCCTGGCTGGTGCCGGACGGTGACAGCGCGATCAGTTCCGTGGCGCAATTGAATGGCGTGCCGAAATTGATCTACCACAGCCTGGACGATCCCATCGTGCCCCTTTCCAACGGCATCCGTCTGTATCAAGCTGCGCCGCCGCCGCGGGTCTTGCAGTTGACACGCGGCGGCCATGTGCAGACATTCGCCGACCCAACCTGGCGCACCGTGATGCTGCGCTACCTCGACGACCCCCAGCACTTCGACGGCCTGCGCCGCCTGGGCGAGGTCCCGAACTACCCGAAATCACCCGTTGAATCACCAGAGAGTCCGCAATGAGCGAAGAACGTAACGCCATCCCCCTGATCATCACCGGTATCTGCAGCATCCTCGGCACCGTGGGGGTGCTCTGGTACTACGGTTACCTGCACTTCGCCAAGCCCGAGGACGCGTTGCTGCTCAACCAGTTCACCATGCTCAAGACCGTACCAGGCGAGGACTACAAGGTGTCCCTGGAACCGGCCCCCCAGGTCGCCCAATGCATCGATGGCGTGCTGGTGCTGTTCGACACCGAGCAGAAAGGCCTGACCGGCGTGCTGATCAACGAGAAGAAACGCGCGGTGCGCTGCATGGGCCAGGAAACGCCGCAGAAATTGCAGCCATAGTCCAATCTCAAGGACACCACCATTCCCTTGTGGGAGCGGGCTTGCTCGCGAAGGCGGTGTGTCAGTCACTGTATGTGTAGCAGACCGGACGCTTTCGCGAGCAAGCCCGCTCCCACAGGGGAGATGTGTTGGCCGATAAAAAAAAGTCCCGCCTGATTGAAGTCAGGCGGGGCTTTTTTGTGGCTCTCAGCCGATCAGTTGGCGCTCAAGGTCGAGCGCGGGGCCACTGGCTGGTTGTCGTTGGAGATGGTCACTTCCACGCGACGGTTCATGGCACGGCCCGAGACGCTGGTGTTGTCGGCCACCGGGAACTCCTTGCCGTACCCCTGGGTCACGATGCGGGCCGGGTCCACGCCCATTTTCACCAGGGCAGTGCGCACGGAGCTGGCGCGGCGCTCGGAGAGCGACTGGTTGTAGGAATCCGAACCGGTGCTGTCGGTATAGCCTTCGATGATCACCTTGCGGTCCGGGCTTTCCTGGAGGAACTGCGCCAGTTTGCTCACATTCGTCATGCCGCTGGCGCGCAGGTCGGACTTGTTGGTGGCGAACAGCACGTCGCCGAAGGTCACCAGCGTACCGCGTTCGGTCTGCTTGGCGTTGAGGCTGTCCTGCAGTTGCTTGATCTGCGCGTTACGCGCATCGAGCAAGGCACGCGCACGTTCGTCACCGGCATTTTTCAGTTCGGCTTCGGCGTTGCGCAGGGCGATGGTCTGCTTGGCCACTTCAACGCGCTGGTTGGTCAGGTAGGCCAACTGGTCGACCTTGGCTTCGTCTTCCTTGTCCAGGTAGGCCTTGTCGGCCTTGGCCAGGAAGTCCGCCGCGTCCTTGGTTTCCAGGGCAGCCACTTTGGTCGCCGCCGGGTCAGCCTGCAGGCCGTTGTAGTTGGTGCGCGCCTGTTCCAGGTTCGCGTTCGGGTCGTGGGAGCAAGCGGCCAGGGCTACGCAGGCAGCGAGCAGGGCGGGCATCATCAAGTGTTTGTGCATCATAGTCTGTCGTCCTTTTATCAATGAGAAGTACGTCGTGGCGTGAACGGCTTACTGAACCTTGTTCATGCCTTCCTGACGCAGTTCCTGAACCCCTTTCTGGGAGTCCTTGAGTGTTTGTTCGGCCTTGGCGGCCTGGGCCTTGCGCTCGGCGACGCGGGCATCCCACTCGGCCTGTTCGGCCAGTCGCTTGGCTTCGTCGTACTTCTGGTCATGCATGGCGATTTCGGCTTGCTTGAGCTTGTCCTGGGCCGATTTCATTTCCACGGCGGCGAATTCGGTACCGCCGGCGCTGACGGCGCTGTTGACCGCCGATTGGGTCACCGCGTACTGCTCCGAAGGTGGATTACCGGCGCAACCGGCGAGAATGAAGCTGCTACCGATCGCCAGGGCAGCCAACTTCAAGCCGCGCAGGCCAGTGGATGAGGGTTTGGCAGTGCAGGTATTCATAGGCTTCAACTCCATTGGGAAACTCCTGAAAAAACGACAAATCCATGCTGGGACCGAAGCCGTGACGTCTGGTTTGGCGCTGGCGCCAAGGCGCGTTTATTTAAACAACCGTTCCAGTATGGTTACTCGGTGTGACCCGAGGCGTTTTTCAAAAGTTCAGCGAAGATGGCCATTCGCCAAAAGAATTACTGACTGATCGGTCAGCGGCAGAAAAGCTGAACTTTCAAGGCGCGCAGCGGTATTCACGGCTTAGGGAAGCCTGCGTTTTTTTGGCGGGCGCGGATGTAGGAGCTGCCGAAGGCTCGGGCCGCGTTCGGACGATCTTTTGATCTTTCGCTTGGGACTCAAGCGTCAGGGGAAAGATCGCAGCCTCGCTTCGCTCGTCAGCTCCTACAGGAGTCAATGCAGGAATCAGTGTTTGGATTTGTCGTTCTGCGAGGAAAGTTCGTGCAGATGCCGGCGGGACAACGCGAGGAATCGCGGGGTCGGGCCGACGTCTTCGTACAGCGGGTCGCCTTCTTCATCGGTGGCGACGACTTGTGAGCCCTTGATGTAGGGAAAGCTTGCTTCCAGCTCTTCCAGCGCCGCCCCGATCAGCTCGCCGAGCAGTTCCTCGGGCTGGCGCTTGGGGTACATGTCGCAGATCGCTGCCAGCCGGGCGGCGGCTTCCACGTCCAGATGGATCGTGTAGCCGGTCTGGGTCAGGCGGCCCTTGGCGTTTTCTTCCCAATGCTGGGCAAGCTCACGAATTTTCATGATGACCTCAATCAGTCTGCTCGTGGCAGGCGCGGTGAGTGACAAGCCGTTGTGTGGCTTACTCATGAGACTAGCTTTGTTGTGCAAGGTTTAAAGTCCCTTCGTCGCTTGTCATAAGCGACGGGCATCGGCACTCTCTGATCCAAGAGCTGTCCGGACTTTTTTGCTGGAGAAATGCTGATGACCGATATCGATGCCCGCTTGCGCGAGGACGTCCACCTGCTCGGCGAACTGCTGGGCAATACCATCCGCGAACAGTACGGGGACACGTTTCTCGACAAGATCGAGCAGATCCGCAAGGGGGCCAAGGCTGACCGACGCGGCTCTGTGGACGCCGAACTCAGCGCCAGCCTCAACCAGTTGAGCGAGGACGAACTGCTGCCGGTGGCACGGGCGTTCAACCAGTTTCTCAACCTGGCCAACATCGCCGAGCAGTACCAACTGATTCATCGCCGCGAAGAGTCGCAACCGGCGCCCTTCGAGGCACGGGTGCTGCCCGAGTTGCTCGCCCGGCTGCGCGCCGAGGGCCATGGCGCCGAAGCCCTGGCCCGGCAATTGGGGCGGCTGGAGATCGAACTGGTCCTCACGGCCCACCCCACGGAAGTGGCTCGCCGTACGCTGATCCAGAAATACGACGCCATCGCCGCACAACTGGCGGCCCAGGATCACCGCGACCTGACCAGCGCCGAGCGCGCGCAGATTCACGAGCGCCTGCAGCGGTTGATCGCCGAAGCCTGGCATACCGAAGAAATCCGCCGCACCCGACCGACCCCGGTGGACGAGGCCAAGTGGGGTTTCGCGGTGATCGAGCACTCGTTGTGGCAGGCCATCCCCAATTACCTGCGCAAGGCCGACCAGGCCCTGCATGCCGCGACCGGCTTGCGCCTGCCGCTGGAGGCCGCGCCGATCCGTTTTGCCTCGTGGATGGGCGGCGACCGTGACGGCAACCCGAATGTCACCGCCGCCGTGACCCGCGAGGTGCTGTTGCTGGCGCGGTGGATGGCGGCGGACCTGTACCTGCGTGATGTCGATCAACTGGCGGCCGAGCTGTCGATGCAACACGCCAGCGAGGCCTTGCGCGCCCAGGCCGGCGACAGCGCCGAACCTTATCGCGCCGTGCTCAAGCAACTGCGTGAACGCCTGCGCGCCACCCGCAACTGGGCCCACGCCTCCCTGAGCGCCGCCACGCCGCCAGGCGCCGACGTGTTACAGCACAACCGCGAGCTGCTGGACCCCCTGGAGCTGTGTTACCACTCGTTGCACGAATGCGGCATGGGCGTGATTGCCGACGGGCCGCTGCTCGATTGCCTGCGCCGGGCGGTGACCTTCGGCCTGTTCCTGGTGCGCCTCGATGTGCGCCAGGACTCGACGCGCCATACCGCCGCCATGACGGAAATAACCGACTACCTGGGCCTGGGCCGCTATGAGGATTGGAACGAGGAGCAGCGCATCAGCTTCTTGCTGGCGGAACTGAGCAACCGGCGTCCGCTGCTGCCGGCCCATTTCAAACCGTCGGCCGATACGGCGGAAGTGTTGGCGACGTGCCGGGAAGTGGCTGCGGCGCCAGCGGCGTCCCTGGGTTCCTACGTGATTTCCATGGCCGGTGCGGCTTCCGATGTCCTCGCGGTGCAGCTGTTATTGAAGGACGCCGGCGTGTTGCGGCCAATGCGCGTGGTGCCGCTGTTCGAGACCCTGGCCGACCTGGACAACGCCGGGCCGGTGATCGAGCGGCTGTTGCTGCTGCCCGGTTATCGCTCGCGGCTGCAAGGCCCACAGGAAGTGATGATCGGCTATTCCGATTCGGCCAAGGACGCCGGGACCACCGCGGCGGCCTGGGCGCAGTATCGGGCCCAGGAGCGGTTGGTGGACATCTGCCGCGAGCAGCAAGTCGAACTGCTGTTGTTCCATGGTCGCGGCGGCACCGTGGGCCGTGGTGGTGGTCCGGCGCACGCGGCGATCCTGTCCCAGCCACCGGGTTCGGTGGCCGGGCGTTTCCGCACCACTGAGCAAGGCGAAATGATTCGTTTCAAATTCGGCCTGCCGGACATCGCCGAACAGAACCTCAACCTTTATCTCGCCGCCGTGCTTGAAGCGACGCTGTTGCCACCGCCGCCGCCGACGCCGCAGTGGCGGGACCTGATGGACGAACTGGCGGCCGATGGCGTCCGTGCCTACCGCGCCGTGGTGCGGGAAAACCCGCAATTTGTCGAGTACTTCCGCCAGTCCACCCCCGAGCAGGAACTGGGGCGCCTGCCCCTGGGCAGCCGTCCGGCCAAGCGTCGGGCCGGTGGCATCGAAAGCCTGCGGGCGATCCCGTGGATCTTCGGCTGGACCCAGACCCGCCTGATGCTGCCGGCCTGGCTCGGCTGGGAAACCGCACTGAGCAAGGCCCTGGAGCGCGGCGAAGGTGAGTTGCTGGGGCAGATGCGCGAGCAATGGCCGTTCTTCCGGACCCGCATCGACATGCTGGAGATGGTGCTGGCCAAGGCCGACGCCGATATTGCCCGCTCCTACGACGAGCGTTTGGTGGAACCTGGGCTGCTGCCTTTGGGTGCGCATTTACGCGACCTATTGTCGCAGGCTTGTGGGGTGGTCCTTGGGTTGACCGGTCAGTCGCAGCTACTGGCACATAGCCCTGCCACGCTGGAATTCATTCGCCTGCGCAACACGTACCTCGACCCGCTGCACCTGTTGCAGGCCGAACTGTTGGCGCGCTCGCGGCAGCAGGATGTGGCCCAGGGCAGCCCCGTGGAACAGGCGTTGCTGGTGTCTGTGGCGGGGATTGCCGCCGGTTTGCGCAATACCGGCTAAGGTTAGGCAGCGCACCGAAACGGCTCGCCCGGTGTTCCCGGGCGTTGTCCGCCGGGGGAGGGGACAGGTTGGCCAGGCGACAGTTTGTTGCCCGGTTGCGACTCTCGCCACCCCCTGCGAAGGTCGTATCGGGCGCGGGTTCCTCCGACTTTCGGCGGCTTGTGTGGGTCGGGCCTGCTGTGTATCTTGATCAGCCTTTGGCCGTTTGGGCGGTCACGATCCTGTTTTTCGAAGATTGGCCCCACGAGGCGAATCCGAGCGTTTTACATAAAAAAATTGAGGAGCACATCGATGCGCGTCATTCTGCTGGGAGCTCCCGGGGCCGGTAAAGGTACTCAGGCAAAGTTCATCACCGAAAAATTCGGTATCCCGCAAATCTCCACTGGCGACATGCTGCGTGCCGCGGTCAAGGCGGGCACGCCACTGGGCGTTCAAGCCAAGAGCATCATGGATGCCGGCGGCCTGGTGTCGGATGACCTGATCATCGCCCTGGTCAAGGATCGCATCGCTCAAGCCGATTGCGCCAACGGCTTCCTGTTCGACGGCTTCCCGCGCACCATTCCCCAGGCTGAAGCCCTGGTGACTGCCGGTGTCGAGCTCGATCACGTGGTCGAAATCGCGGTCGACGACGAAGAGATCGTCCAGCGCATTGCCGGCCGTCGCGTTCACGAAGCGTCCGGCCGTGTCTATCACACCGTCTACAACCCGCCAAAAGTCGCCGGCAAGGACGACGTGACTGGCGAAGAGCTGGTGCAGCGCAAGGACGACACCGAAGAAACCGTGCGTCATCGCCTGTCGGTCTACCATTCCCAGACCAAGCCGCTGGTGGCGTTCTACCAGAATCTGTCGGCTGCCCAGGGCAAGCCGAAGTACAGCCACATCCCGGGCGTTGGCTCGGTCGATGCGATCACCGGCAAGGTGCTCGAAGCGCTGAGCTGAAAAGTCTGATCAGTTGCATCAACTACGGCCCGCTTGCGGGCCGTAGTTGTTTATACTGGCGCACTTTTTTCCACCTGATTTACGGACACAACGATGAGCACCTTGCTGGCCCTGGACACCGCGACTGAAGCTTGTTCCGTTGCCTTGCTGCACGACGGCAAGGTCACGAGCCATTACGAGGTGATCCCGCGCCTGCACGCGCAGAAACTGTTGCCGATGATCCAGAAACTGCTGAGCGATGCCGGGACGACCTTGCAGGCAGTGGACGCGATTGCTTTCGGTCGCGGGCCGGGGGCTTTTACCGGCGTGCGCATCGCCATCGGCGTGGTGCAGGGGCTGGCGTTTGCCCTGGAGCGACCGGTGTTGCCAGTGTCGAACCTGGCGGTGCTGGCCCAGCGCGCCTTGCGCGAACAAGGCGCCCGCCAAGTTGCAGCGGCCATCGATGCGCGCATGGACGAGGTGTACTGGGGCTGCTATCGCGAAACCGACGGCGAGATGCGCCTGGTCGGTGCTGAAGCGGTATTGCCGCCCGAAGCGGCGGCGTTGCCGAGCGACGCCGGCGGTGACTGGTTCGGCGCCGGTACCGGTTGGGGCTACGGCGAGCGCATCGCCGTCAACCTGGCCGGCCAGGACGCCACCCTGCTGCCTCACGCCGAAGACCTGCTGGCCCTGGCCCGCTTCGCCTGGGCCCGTGGTGAAGCCATTGTGGCCGATGATGCGCAACCGGTGTACCTGCGGGACAAAGTCGCCACGCCAAAATCCGAGCGATAACCCCAGGCGTTGTGGGAGCAAAGCTTGCTCGCGTACAGGCGCCTCGGTTCCCGGGCAGACCGCGTCATCTTCATCGCGGGCAAGCCTTGCTCCCACAAAGACATTTCCCCGGCCAAAAGTCACACCCAATATTGCCAGTCGTCACTTTTTCAGCCCGTTTTTAAACCTTTTGGACTTTATGTGTTCTAGTTATCACTTGCGCATTTGCGCGGCTGTGAAAGTGCCGCTAAATTGCCATCATTGATACCGAGCATTCTGTTATGCGTATAGACGGCGTTTCATCCCAGTCCTATCCCATCAAGCGCAAGCCTCGTGCAGGCAAAATCGCTGAGCAAGAGTCCTTCGATGATGATATCGATGGCGAACTGGAGTTCCCGTCTGAAGAGCAACTGGCCGCCCGCGCCGCCAAGGCCTCCGCGCAACGCCTGAGCAATCTCCCCGCCCGTCAGCAAGACATGCTTTATCACCGTGCAATGAGCCGCAGTGTCGCCACGGCCCTGGCGAGCTACCTGAGCACCGCCGGTTTCGTCGATTGGGATATGGAAGTGCTGGGACTCGATCTCTACATCTGATGGTCTTCCCTTACTACCTGGGCTGTCCGTCCTGGAGCGAAAACGCCTGGCGTGATTATCTCTATCCCCAGGACGCGAAAAGCACCGACTTTCTGAATCTCTATTCCCAAGTGTTCAATGCCGTGGAAGGCAATACGACCTTCTACGCCAGCCCTTCTGCGGCCACGGTCCAGCGCTGGGCCGAAATCATGCCCGAGCACTTTCGCTTCACCGCCAAGTTTCCCGGTGACATCAGCCACAACGGCGACTTGCGTGAGCGCCTGACGGCCACCGAAACCTTCCTGCAACTGCTCAGCCCCTTGGGTGAGCGTGTCTCGCCGTACTGGCTGCAACTGTCCAAGGCCTTCACCCCGAATCGGTTGCCGGAGTTGGCGGGGTTCATCGACGCCTTGCAGCGCCCCTTGGCTGTGGAAGTCCGTCACGATGAGTTCTTTGCCAAGGGCGACGCCGAACGGCGCCTCAATCGTCTGTTGCTCGATCGTGGTGTCGAACGCATCTGCCTCGATCCCCGAGCCTTGTTCAGTTGTACCTCGACTGATCCTGCGGTGCTCCACGCGCAATCGAAAAAGCCCCGCGTACCACCCCGGCCCGCGGCGTTCACCCAATGTCCGCAAGTGCGCTTCATTGGTCATCCGGTGCTGGAAGCCAATGAACCGTTCCTGACGCCCTGGGTGGAAAAAATCGCCGCGTGGATCGAAGAAGGGCGCACGCCCTATATCTTCTTGCACACCGCCGACAACCTGCTGGCAGCCAAACTCGCGCAACGCTTCCACACTCGCCTGATGAGTCGTTTACCTGGCTTGCCGGCCCTGCCTGAGCTATATAGAGAGCCCGCCGCCGAGCAACTGGGTTTGCTCTGAGGCCAACCCTACCTGCTCAGGAGCGAACTACATGGATGCGCAAACTCGTCGAGCCCAGGCGTTCAAGGCCTTGCACGAACGTGAAGGGGCTTTTGTCATTCCCAACCCGTGGGATGCCGGTTCGGCCAAGATGCTGGCCAGCCTCGGTTTTGAAGCCCTGGCGACCACCAGTGCCGGCCACGCCTTTTCGTTGGGCCGGCCCGATGGCGCGCTGGGCCTGGAGGACACGCTGGCCAATGTGCGGGCGATTGTGGCGGCCACCAACCTGCCCGTGGCCGTGGACCTGGAGAACGGTTTTGCCGATGCCCCCGACGATTGCGCGCGTAATCTGCTCCGTGCGGCGGGGGCCGGTGCGGTGGGTGGTTCAATCGAAGATGCCACGGGGCGCGAAGACAGCCCGATCTATTGCTTCGACCATGCCGTGGCGCGGGTCAAGGCCGCCGCCGAGGCCGTGCGCAGCTTGCCGTATCCCTTCCTGCTGACGGCCCGGGCGGAGAACTTCCTGCATGGCAATCCAGACCTGGACGACACCATTCGCCGCTTGAAGGCCTTCGCAGACGCGGGGGCCGACGTGTTGTACGCCCCGGGGCTGAGCAGCGCCGAGCAAGTGCTCGCGGTGGTACAGGCCGTGGCGCCGAAACCGGTGAACGTGCTGATGTCCGGGGCGCTGGACCTGACGGTGGCGCAGTTGAGCGAGTTGGGCGTCAAGCGCATCAGCGTCGGATCGGCGTTGGCCCTGGCGGCGTATGGCGAGTTCTTCCGCGCCGCCGAGGAAATCCAGCAAAAAGGCACGTTCACCTTCACGCGCCGCTCGATGCCGTTCAAGCAGGCCAATCAATTATTCAAGGGTTGAGGCCCGAGGCAACGTCGTGCGGTTTTTGAAAGTTCTTGCGGTAGTGGCACTGCTCGTTGGCGTTGCAGTGCTGGGGGTATGGCGTGGTTGGGTGGTGCTGCCGCCCCAATGGAATCCCTGGGCGCCCCTGGACGTCAACCTTGCGCCCAACCTGCTGACCCGCTTCAAGCTCATGGCCCTGCGCAATGACCCACAGCTGTGCGACCAGGCCCTCGCCACCTCGGGGCTGCGCACCGCCCGCCAGGCGGACAGCGGCGCCAATTCGACGTGCCCGCTGACCAATGTGCTGAGGGTGCAGGGTGGTGAAGTGGCGCTGAGCAGCAGTTTCCTCGCCAGTTGCCCACTGGCCGTGGCCTTTGCGTTGTTCGAGCGCCATGGGTTGCAGCCGGCGGCAATGGCGGTCTACGGGCAGAAAGTGACGCGGGTCGATCATCTCGGCAGTTTCGCCTGTCGCAACATGTATGGCCGTGAGAGCGGGGCGCGCAGCCAGCATGCCACCGCCAGTGCGTTGGACATCGCTGGGTTTCGCCTGGCCGATGGCCGCACGGTCAGCGTGCTCAAGGACTGGCCCAAGGACGATGCCGATGCGCGGTTTCTGCGTCAGGCCCGCGACGGCGCCTGCGATATGTTCAGTGTGGTCTTGAGCCCGGATTACAACGCGGCGCACCGCAACCATTTTCATCTGGACGTGGGGCCATGGTGGATCTGTCGTTGATTTAAGCGGCGATACGCAGGTTCTGCAGCACGATCGGACGTGCCCAGCGGGTGTCGAAATCCAGTTGTTTCTGCTGCGCCACCAATTCCTCTTCCGGGAAGGGTGGGAACGGCTTGTCCAGCAGGTCGAGTTCGAACTCGGCGATTGGCAGGTGCAGTGGGCGCGGTTGCGGTGCCGGGCCGGGTTCCGGCAGCGGTTGGCCGGCGGTGAGGACGAGTGGGCGAATCCAGTTGCTTTCGAAGGTCTGCTGTTTTTGCTGGGCCGCGATTTCTTCGGCTGGGAAGGGCGGGAAGGGCTTGTCCAGCAGGTCGAGTTCGAATTCGGCGATGGGCAGGAACAGCGGCTCAGGCGGCTTGACCGGGGTTTCGGTCACTTCGCAGGTGCGCTGGCTGACGATGTGTTCCAGCAGTTCGGCGCCGAGGGTCGGTTCAACCGCTTCATCAAGGGCCACTGGCTGGTAGCTGCCAGGTGCCGGTGCGTTATCACCCAGTTGATCGGCCAGGGCCCGGGCAAAAAAATCCTGCCACAGGTGACTGACGCCGCTCAGCGCTTGGGTGTTACGCAGGCTGTAATCGCCGTAAGGGGAGATAACGCCTATCGATGTGGATTGAATGTCTGACATTTTTCTCGGTCGACGCTCAGCTCTGGCAAAATGCCGTTCACCGTTGTTATCGGCCGTTTTTGCCGATCCTTAATTTTTTGAGCATGTTTCCAAGAATGAACAACTTCCATGAGTGAGCAACCCGCGGCCTGCCGCATCCATGTCGAGGCCCTGGCCCCGGCCTTCCAACCGCAGGCCGAGCACTGGGCTGAGCGGCTTGGCCTGCCTTTGCAAGTGGACGATGGCGAGTTTGCCTTGCAGGTCGGCGAGCAGGGGCTGCAGTTGCAGCAACTGGGCCCGGACGCGCCAGGGCCGGTGCGGGTGGACTTCGTCGAAGGCGGTGCGGCCCATCGGCGTTTGTACGGTGGCGGCAGCGGCCAGATGATCGCCAAGGCGGTCGGCATTGCCCAAGGTGTGCGTCCGCGGGTGCTGGATGCCACGGCCGGGTTGGGCAAGGATGCGTTTGTGCTGGCCAGCCTGGGCTGCGAAATGAGCCTGATCGAGCGTCAACCGCTGATTGGAGCCCTGCTGGAGGATGGTCTGGCCCGCGCGGCGGAGGACTTCGACGTGGCGCCGATCGTGGCGCGCATGCGTTTGCTCAAGGGCAACTCCATCGAGGTGATGCGCAACTGGGAAGGCGAGCCGCCCCAGGTGATCTACCTGGACCCGATGTTTCCCCATCGAGAGAAAACCGCCCTGGTGAAGAAGGAAATGCGCCTGTTCCGCCCTCTGGTGGGCGATGACCCGGACGCCCCGGCGCTGCTTGCTGCGGCCCTGGCCCTGGCGACCCACCGGGTGGTGGTCAAGCGCCCGCGCAAGGCCCCGTGCATCGAAGGGCCGAAGCCGAGCCATGGGCTCGATGGTAAATCCAGTCGCTACGACATCTACCCCAAGAAAGCGCTCAAGCCCTGAACTGTGGGAAAAGGTGTTCTGGGGGAGGAGAATGATCTGTGGGAGCAAAGCTTGCTCGCGATGAACGATGACGCGGTCTTCTGAGAGATCGCGCCGCCGCCATCGCGAGCAAGCTTTGCTCCCACAGGTCCACCTCAGTCAGAGAAAGCTTTGCTCCTACAGGTCCATCTCAGTCAGAAAAAACTGTGGCGGCCTAAGGCCGATAAGCCCGCACAAACAACCCCACCACTTCCTGCACATGGGCCTCGGCTGCAGCAGGTTCCAGTGGCGCGCCGCAGCCATACAACAGGCGGAAGTTCGCCGCGCCCTTGATCAGGCAGAAAAAATGCTCAGCGGCATTGCGCGGTTTGTCGATGCACAGGGCTCCGCTCTGGTTGACCTTGGTCAGCAGGCGTTCCATGCCTGAGAGCATCCGCTGCGGGCCGGCTTCGAAGAAAATCGCCGAGAGTTTCGGATCCTGGCTACCCAGGGCCATGATCACCCGATGCAGGTTCACCGACTCCTCGCTGCTGATGAGCTGGTGAAAACCACGGGCGATGTTCAGCAGCACGTGCTCGATCGGAACGCCGTCCTGCCATTCGAAAAACAGCGGCGGCACCTGTTCTTCGCACTTGGCGATCACGGCAGCGGAGAACAGCGTCTCCTTGTCGTTGAAGTGACTGTAGACCGTCAGCTTCGAGACTCCAGCCTCGGTAGCGACGGCGTCCATGCTGGTACTGGCGTAACCCATGCTCACGAACAGGCGCTTCGCCGCGTCGAGGATGGCCTGGCGCTTGGCCAGGTCCTTGGGACGGCCGGGGCCGGAGGGAGTTGGAGGATTGTTCGACATTTCTTCGCTTTAATACTGGACTGGTGAGTTTGCTATTAATAACATACTCGCCAGTATAATTATTCCAAGCACCATTAGCGAAAGGTCACTCGCCATGTTCCGCTATGCCCTGCCCCTCGCCGTGCCAGTCGCCTTGGCTTTTTTATTGTCTGCGTGCGGTCATGACGAGCCGGTGCCCGTCGCCGTGCGCCCGGTCATGGTGGTCAATCCAGAGCCTTCGGCCCAGGCGATGGACAGTTATCCCGGCGAAGTACGAGCCCGATTCGAGCCCGACCTGGCCTTTCGCATTGGCGGCAAGGTGAGCCGACGGCTGGTCGAAGAGGGCCAGCGGGTCAAGGCCAATCAACCGCTGGCCGAACTCGATCCCGAAGATGTGCGCCTGCAATTGGAAGCAACCCGTGCCCAGGTTGCCGCCGCCGAGGCCAACCTGAACCTGGTCCGCGCCGAGCGTGACCGCTACAAGACCTTGATGGAACGGCAGATGGTCAGCCGCTCCCAGTACGACAACGCCGAAAACCTTTACCGCTCCGGCACCGCGCGGCTCAAGCAGATCAAGGCCGAGTTCGATGTCGCCAACAACCAGGCCAGCTATTCGGTGCTGCGTGCGCCCCAGGATGGCGTCGTCGCTCGGCGTTCGGTAGAAGTCGGGCAGGTGGTGTCAGCCGGGCAAACCGTCTTCACCCTGGCCACCGATGGTGAGCGTGAAGTGCTGATCAGCCTGCCGGAACAGGGTTTTGGCCGGTTCAAGATCGGCCAGCCGGTTTCGGTCGAGCTGTGGAGCCAGCCCGACCAGCGTTTCAGCGGGCGCATTCGCGAACTGTCGCCAGCCGCCGACCCCAAGTCCCGCACCTTCGCCGCCCGCGTGGCCTTCACCGCCGGCAGTGTTCCGGCCGAGCTGGGCCAGAGCGCGCAGGTGTTTATCCAGACCGCCGACAAGGTGCCGCTGTCGGTGCCGTTGTCGGCCCTGACGGCTGAAAACGGCGCGACGTATGTCTGGGTGCTCAACGCCAACAACACCCTGAAAAAAGTCCCGGTGCGGGTCGGCGCCTTCGGCGAAAAGACCGTTCCGGTGCTGGAAGGCCTCAGCCCCGATGATTGGGTGGTGGCGGCCGGTGTGCATGTGCTCCTCGACGGCCAGCAGGTGCGGCCGGTGGATCGCTCCAACCGCGTGGTCAACCTGACGGCCAAGGAGTAATCCCCGATGGGTTTCAATCTTTCCGAATGGGCGTTGCGCAACCGCCAGATCGTACTGTTCCTGATGCTGTTGCTGGCCATCGTTGGCGCGCTTTCCTACACCAAGCTTGGCCAGAGCGAAGACCCGCCGTTCACCTTCAAGGCCATGGTCATCAGCACCAACTGGCCGGGCGCCACGGCCGAGGAAGTCTCGCGGCAGGTTACTGAGCGCATCGAAAAGAAGCTCATGGAAACCGGCGATTACGAAAGGATCGTCTCGTTCTCCCGGCCGGGCGAGTCCCAAGTGACCTTCATGGCACGCGACTCCCTGCATTCGGCGCAGATTCCCGAGCTGTGGTACCAGATCCGCAAGAAGATCAGCGACATCCACCACACCTTGCCGCCGGGTATCCAAGGGCCATTTTTCAACGATGAATTCGGCACCACCTTCGGCAATATCTACGCGCTGACCGGCGATGGTTTCGACTACGCCGTGCTCAAGGACTACGCCGACCGCGTCCAGATCCAGCTGCAACGGGTCAAGGACGTGGGCAAGGTCGAACTGCTCGGTTTGCAGGACGAGAAGATCTGGATCGAGCTGTCGAACGTGAAGCTGGCGACCCTTGGCCTGCCCTTGGCGGCGGTCCAGCAGGCCCTGGAAGAACAGAACGCCGTATCGACCGCCGGCTTCTTCGAAACCGGCAGCGAGCGATTGCAGCTCCGGGTTTCCGGGAATTTCCAGACCGTGGAAGAGATCCGCAACTTCCCGATCCGGGTCGCCGATCGTACGTTCCGTATCAGTGATGTGGCCGATGTGCGCCGTGGCTTCAACGATCCACCGGCGCCACGCATGCGTTTCATGGGCGAAGACGCCATCGGCCTGGCCGTGGCCATGAAGGACGGCGGTGACATCTTGGTGCTGGGCAAGGCCCTTGAGGTCGATTTTGCCCGTATCCAGGACACGCTCCCGGCCGGCATGCAATTGCGCAAGGTGTCGGACCAGCCGGCGGCGGTGAAGACCGGGGTGGGTGAGTTCGTCCAGGTGCTGGTGGAAGCGCTGACGATTGTGTTGCTGGTGAGCTTCTTCTCCCTGGGACTGCGCACCGGGATGGTGGTGGCCCTGGCGATCCCGCTGGTGTTGGCGATGACGTTCGCCGCGATGTATTACCTGGGGATCGGCCTGCACAAGATTTCCCTCGGCGCGCTGGTATTGGCGCTGGGGCTGCTGGTGGACGATGCGATCATCGCCGTGGAGATGATGGCGATCAAGATGGAGCAGGGTTTCGACCGGATCAAGGCCGCCAGCTTTGCGTGGACCAGCACGGCGTTCCCGATGCTCACCGGTACGTTGATCACCGCGGCCGGCTTCCTGCCCATCGCCACTGCGCAATCGGGTACTGGCGAATACACCCGTTCGATTTTCCAGGTCGTGACCCTGGCATTGGTGGCGTCCTGGGTGGCTGCGGTGGTGTTTGTGCCGTACCTGGGGGAAAAGCTCCTGCCGGACCTGGCGAAAATTCACGCGGCCAAACATGGCACGGCTGACGGCCAGACCGACCCGTACGGCACGCCGTTCTATCAGCGTGTCCGGCGGATGGTGGAGTGGTGCGTGCGTCGCCGCAAAACCGTCATCACCTTGACCGTGCTGTTGTTTATCGGCTCGGTGGTGTTGTTCCGTTTCGTGCCGCAGCAGTTCTTCCCGGCATCGGGGCGGCTGGAGCTGATGGTCGACCTGAAGCTGCAGGAAGGCGCTTCCCTGAGCAACACCGCCGAGCAGGTCAAGCGCCTTGAAGCGCTGCTCAAGGACCATGCCGGCATCGACAACTACGTGGCGTACGTGGGCACCGGTTCGCCGCGTTTCTACTTGCCGCTGGATCAACAATTGCCGGCGTCCAGCTTCGCCCAGTTCGTGGTGCTGGCCAAGACCATCGAAGACCGCGAACCCCTGCGCAGTTGGTTGATCAGTACCCTGAACGAACAGTTCCCGACCCTGCGCTCGCGGGTCACGCGCCTGGAAAACGGCCCGCCGGTCGGTTATCCGGTGCAGTTCCGCGTCACGGGCGAGCACATCGAAAAGGTTCGCGCCCTGGCGCGCAAAGTGGCGACGAAAGTTCGCGAAAACCCTTACGTGACCAATGTGCACCTGGACTGGGAAGAGCCGAGCAAGGTGGTGTACCTGAACGTCGATCAGGACCGTGCCCGAGCCCTGGGCGTGAGCACTGCCAACCTGGCGAGTTTCCTGCGCAGTTCCCTCACCGGCTCCAGCGTCAGCCAGTATCGGGAAGACAACGAACTGATCGAGATCCTGCTGCGCGGCACGCTGCATGAGCGCACCGAGTTGTCGTTGCTGCCGAGCCTGGCGGTGCCGACTGACAACGGCAAGAGCGTGGCCCTGTCGCAGATCGCAACCCTGGAGTACGGCTTCGAAGAGGGCGTGATCTGGCACCGCAACCGCCTGCCGAGCGTGACCGTACGGGCCGATATCTACGGCAAGGAACAACCGGCGACCCTGGTGCAGCAGATCTTCCCGACCCTGGAGCCGATTCGTGCGCAACTGCCGGATGGTTACCTGCTGGAGGTGGGCGGTACGGTAGAGGATTCGGCCCGCGGCCAGAAATCGGTGAACGCCGGTGTGCCGCTGTTCATCGTGGTGGTGTTGACCTTGCTGATGCTGCAACTGCGCAGTTTCTCCCGCACGGCCATGGTGTTTCTCACCGCGCCGCTGGGGTTGATCGGTGTCACGCTGTTCCTGTTGATGTTCCGCCAGCCGTTTGGTTTCGTCGCCATGCTCGGCACGATCGCGCTGTCGGGGATGATCATGCGCAACTCGGTGATCCTGGTGGATCAGATCGAACAGGACATCAAGGCGGGGTTGGCGCCCTGGCAGGCGATCATTGAAGCGACGGTACGCCGCTTCCGTCCGATTGTGCTCACCGCACTGGCGGCGGTGCTGGCGATGATCCCGCTGTCGCGCAGCCTGTTCTTCGGCCCGATGGCGGTGGCGATCATGGGCGGCTTGATCGTGGCGACGGCGTTGACGCTGTTGTTCCTGCCGGCGTTGTATGCGGCGTGGTTCAGGGTCAAGAAAACCTGATAACCGCGGGTTTCAGTCACATTCTCTGTTGAATGTGCGGCCGCCTTCGCGAGCAAGCCCGCTCCCACAGTCAACCGCGTTCCTCCATGGGAATACGGTCGAATGTGGGAGCGGGCTTGCTCGCGAAGAGGGTGTGACAGTCAGTCAAGAAGCTGGATTGAAAACCCAGATCAGAGGGTGCCGAAGACTTTCTTCGCCAAACTGGTCGCCGCAGCCGCCGGGTTCTGGCGAATGGTGGCTTCCTGCTTGCCGATCATCTCGAACAACCCGTCCAGCGCCTGCTCGGTCACGTAGTTTTCGATGTTGGAGCTTTTGGCGTCCAGCACGCCGAAGGTCGCGGCCTGGCCGGCGAAAGCATTGTATTTCTGCGCCAGGCCGACCTTGTCGGTGGCTTGCTTGACGATCGGCAGGAACTTGGCGCGGATCTGCTCGCGGCTGCTCTTGTTCAAGTATTGCGTGGCGGAGTCTTGGCCGCCGCTGAGAATGCCCTTGGCATCGTCCACGCTCATGTTCTTCACGGCATTGACCAGGATCGGCTGGGCCTGGACCACCGCAGCTTCGGCGGCCTGGTTCATGCTGGTTTCCAGTTGATCGACCTGATCACCCATGCCGAAGGCTTTCATCTTGCTGGCGACTTTGCCCAGCTTGCCTGGCAGTTCGATCTTCACATCCGGGTTGTTGCTGAAGCCGCCGGGGGTACCCAGTTGCTTGACCGCTACCTGCGCGCCTTGGGTCAAGGCGTCCTTGAGACCGCCCGTGGCGTCTTTTTGCGACAGGTCGCCCAGGGACAGGGCCATGGCATTGGCGCAGATCAGCAGGCCTGCGCACAGGCCGGTGAAACGGAGGGTTGAGCGAAGCATGATGGCGTCCTTGAAAAAGTTGGAAAAAGGAATCAGCGTGCGGCGTTGACGCGGATCTTCAACGGCTGCGGATCCTTGCCATCGAGTTGCACGGCGTGTTGTTCAGTGGTGATGAACATCAACTGGCCGTCCACTTCGATGCGGGCGCTCACGGCATAACGATGGCCGGGCTTGACCTGGGCTGGATCATAACTGAGGTGGAACGGCAGCGGGACCTGGCCTTTGATCGGGCCGCTCTGCTCATCGAGCACCACCGCCGGGGCGTCGGCCAGGGAGACGTCCTGCAGGCTCACGCTCAAGGTAGCATTGGGCGGCAGGGCGATGCGTTGCAGATAGAACACTTCGCCATCGAGGCTCGCGACGGAGGCGGCGGGTGGCGTTGCTGATTGGCATGCGGCCAGTAAGGAAAAGAATGCGAGCAGAACGAGTTTTTTCATTTGGAAGTTCCTTTTTGCTTTGACCTGGCAACGTGTGGGCGCCAAAGCGAATCTGGAGCATCGAGAGGTAAAAATCCAGCCGAAGCGTCACCGCCCAGACGATTCTTCCACCCCTCGATGGGTGAAACTCAAACGCCAAACACGTTGCCTATTCTTGATAGGTGGGTTTATGGAGCATAGGTATTAAACCGAAGACATCAGTATCTCGATCGCCTTAAAGTAATTGCCGCGAGGGTCGACGGTATGATCCATTTTAGTGGTAAAGCGCAGTTCCCCTTCCGTTTCGATACGCGCCCTGACCACATAGGTATGATTTTCGATGACAGCCGATTTCGGCACTCGGAGTTCGAAGGCCAGGCCTGCGGTTTCGGCGTTGTTAATCACGCAAGTCGCAACGGTTTCAGCCGGCGCGTCGGCGACACTGATGTCTTCAAGGGACGCATAGAGAGTCGAGTTGGGAGCCAGGCCGATTTTTTCCAGGTAGTGGGCGATGCAAGAAAGGTAGTAGTGGTTCATCGTAATGTCCTTATATTAAGTTTTTTGCCGTCAGTGGCGCTGGATGACACCAGCAACATGCTGGCGTCGAAGAGATTGGAGGCGCTGCCTCATATCCAATTGAACGTTGCGGACTCAGGAACCAAACGAGAGTGGCTGAGTGTTTTCGGTGTTCGACACGGGCGCAAGGGTCAGATTGACATCAACTTCCTGATCACCACCATTCCAGATGAAGGTGTGTGGGGTATCAAGAAATACTGGGGTCGGGCCATTGATTTGCACGTTCAGCGAAAACTCTTCCCCTTTGGTGGCAACATCGCCATCAACGGTCAGGCTGACGATCCATGGCATTTTAGGTATTTGGTTGGAGCCACTGCCACCGGAGGTATGCGGTGTTGTGAAGCTGATGTGAGTACCACCGCTTTCAGGCAGTTCATAGCCGTCAGGCAGGTGAATGGATGCTGTAATGGTGTGTAGGCTCATGCTGAATTCCTTTTCAGTACGTCGACATTGACGTGAGCCCATCCTAGAGGCCTGCTCAAGAGTTCTCTGTAGGTCTTTTCTTCGTTTGACGTCGCTTTAGCCGCTCGGCAGCGTCGGAATACTCGCTGGCTGCCCGATCAAACTCACCGGAACTGTTCCATGTTCCTCGGTGAGTGATCGACAACCTTCAGCTGTCGGGGCTGATGGCGACGTCCGCGGCATCTTCACTGCGATGCAGCGCCACCTGGCGGATCGACAGGCGAATTTCCGCTGGCAGCACCCGCTTGGCCGCGCCTTCGGCCAGTTCGCCCAGCAGCTCGTGGTAGCTGAGCTTGCCGGTCTCGTCGCGGCGCAGCACATCGAGGTCGAGCATGGTCTGGATGAAGTGGCGGAACAGGCTCTTGTCGAAGAACTCCGGCGCATTCAGGCCATGCAGGATCGACAGGCGCTGGGCCATGACGGTGCAGAGGTCTTCCAGTTCTTCGGCGCTGATGGTGTTCTGGCCGCTGTTGAGCAGCAGCGAGACGGTCATGTAGAAGCGCTGCAAGGTCTGGGCGATGCTTTTTGACAGCAGGGTCAGCAGCACGAAGTGCCGCGAACTCGGCGCCGGGCGCAGGTACAGGTCATTTTCGAAACGCAGCAGGCCCTGTTCGACGAACGCTTCGAGCCACTGGTCGACCACGCCATCCAGTTCTTCCAGCGACCAGCGAATGAACAGCTCCGATTGCAGGTATGGGTACAACGCATGGGTGTAGCGCAGGATCTGCTCGCGGCTCATGCGCGAGCTGCTCTGGAAGAAGCTCGCCAGCAACGCCGGCAGGGCGAAGATGTGCAGGACGTTGTTGCGGTAGTAGGTCATCAGTACCGCGTTCTGCTCATCCAGGTACAGAATCTTGCCCAGGGCATCGCTCTGTTCCGACAGCAGGTCCATGCCTTTTACATGTTCGATCAGCGCCCGGCCATCGCCTTCGGGCAGGGTGGTGTGGGGCGAGTACGGGACCTTGCGCAGCAACGCCAGGTACAGGTCGAGCACCCGGGCCATGGCGCGGTCGTCCAGGGCCAGGCGGCTGGTGGACAGCAGCGCCAGGGCGACGAGGTTGACCGGGTTGATCGCCGCGGCTTCGTTCAGGTGCCGGGCCACGCGCTCGCCCAAGCGGTGGGTGGTCGCGTTGAGCCAGGCCGGTTTGAATTGCGGGCCCAGTTCCTGTTGGCGCCAATCCGGCTGTTCGGCGTCGAGGAATTCCGTCAGCTTGATCGGTTCGCCGAAGTTCACCGCCACCTGGCCGAAGCGTTGCTTGAGGGCGCCGATGACCTTGAAGATGTCGAAGATCGATTCTTTTTTCTTACTGGCCCCGCGCAGTTCGCCCAGGTAGGTGCGGCCTTCCAGTACGCGCTCATAACCGATGTAGACCGGCACGAACACGATGGGCATGCGCGAGGAACGCAGGAAGCTGCGCAGGGTGATGGCGAGCATGCCGGTCTTGGGTTGCAGCATGCGCCCGGTGCGCGAACGCCCGCCCTCGACGAAGTACTCCACCGGAAAGCCTTTGGTGAACAGCGTGTGCAGGTATTCGTTGAACACGGCGGTGTAGAGCGGGTTGCCCTTGAAGGTGCGGCGCATGAAGAACGCCCCGCCACGGCGCAGCAGGCCGCCGATCACTGGCATGTTGAGGTTGATGCCGGCGGCGATGTGCGGCGGCGTCAGGCCGTTGCGAAACAGCAGGTACGACAGCAGCAGGTAGTCGATATGGCTGCGGTGGCACGGCACGTAGATGACTTCGTGGCCTTGGGCGACCTTCTGCACGCCTTCGATGTGGTTGACCTTGATGCCGTCGTAGATCTTGTTCCAGAACCAGCTCAGCACCACTTCCAGGAAACGGATCGCGGTGTAGGTATAGTCCGAGGCGATCTCGTTGCCGTAGCGCAGGGCCTGGGCCTTGGCTTTTTCGGCGGAGATCTTTTCCCGCTCGGCTTGCTCGGCAATCGCCTGCTTGACCAGCGGCTGGTTCAACAGGCCCTTGACCAGGTTGCGTCGGTGGGAGATGTCGGGGCCGATGACCGCTGCTTTCAGATTGCGGAAGTGCACCCGCAGGATCCGCTGGGCCATGCGCACGGTACGCTCGTGGCCCTTGTCGTGTTCGATCAGCTCGCGCAGGTGGATCGGCGCGGAGAACTGCACGCGGGTCTTGCGCCCCAGGATCATGATGCTCAACAGGCGACGCAGGCGCCCGGTGACGGCCCAACTGTCGGCGAACAACAGTTTCCAGGGGCTGGATTCGCTGTCGGGCGACTGCCCCCAGAACACGCTGACCGGGATGATCTGGGCGTCTTCGGCGGCATTGTGGGTCAGGGCGTTGACCAGCCGCGTCAGGGTAGGCGGCGCACCGCGCTTGTCCTGGCGGCCGATCCAGTCCGGCGCTGGCGTCAGGTAGAAAAACGCCGCCGGCTCCAGCAGGTTGCCCACCGAGACCGGCAGCACCGGACGGGGCAGGCCGGCCTTGGTGCATTCGGTGTCGAGCACCGCCAGGTCAGTGAGCGAAGGATCTTGCAGGACGTAGAACACCGGACGACTGCGGTCGAGGTTGAGGGTGAAGGACGACTGGTTGATCGTCTCGGAGCGAACCCAGAGATACAACAGTCGGCGCAGGGTGCCAAACACAAGACGGCGGAACGGGGAGCGGGTCATACGGCTTCTGCATGAGTGAATGGGATGGGGCGGGCGCCAGTGTGCCGGATTCGCCGAAAATCGGCAAAAAAGCACCGAAGTAAAGTCAGTTGAGAGTTTTTGTGTCTGTCATATACTCGGCCAGTGACTGCCATGGCCTCCCTTATGGACGGCTGGACGGCAGCTAACGTTCGTACGGCTTTCCCTCGAAAAGCCGACTTAAAAATAAGAAGTGGGAGTGAGCATCATGGCAGCACGGGAAACCGGCAGTGTGAAGTGGTTCAACGACGCGAAGGGCTACGGCTTCATCCAGCGTGAAGGCGGGGCGGATGTGTTCGTGCATTACCGCGCCATCCGCGGTGAAGGCCACCGTTCACTGAGCGAAGGCCAGCAGGTCGAGTACGCGGTGGTGGAAGGGCAGAAAGGCTTGCAGGCTGAGGATGTGGTGGGGTTGTAACCCCACTCTTGAAGCCATAGTAGATGCCCTGTGGGAGCAAAGCTTGCTCGCGATAGCGCCCGGTCGGCTTGCACCAATGTTGAATGTACTTCAGCCATCGCGAGCAAGCTTTGCTCCCACAGTGCTCCCACCTTTGGAGCTAGGCTGCACCTGAGACTGGCGTCACGCCGTCTTCCAGGTAATCTCTTCTTCCCCATCGGCGCTGATGCGAATCCAGCGATCCGCCGATTCCTCGCCTTCTTCCTCGACCCATGACCCAGGCGCGCAGCGCACTTCGACGTTCAGTGCGGCGAAGGCGGCGCGGGCGCAGGCGATGTCGTCTTCCCACGGGGTCTGGTCACTTTCCAGGTACAGGCTGTTCCATTTGCCCACGGCCTTGGGCAGCCAGGTCACTGGGATATTGCCGGCCTTGCACTTGTAGGTCTGGCCTTTCTGCACCCAGTCGCTGCACGGGCCCAGGGCCTGGCCGAGCCAGGTGGCGATAGCCTTGTGGTCGACGTCGGCGTCTTTGAGGTAAATCTCGATATCGGGTTGGCGCATGGATGTCCTCGCTGCGGTCTTGAAAAATCCATTCGCGGATTTAACGGGGCCCGAGCGGTTGCCCGGGACCGGAATCAAAAGGTTATTGAAGAACGAAATAATCGTAGCGCATCGACACCGTGACCTGGAACGGCTCGGCCTGCTCGATCACGCTGGCCCGGCGTTCGGCACTGGCGCGCCAGCCGTGGGGCGTCATGGCCAGCAGGTTGGCGCGGTCCTGGCCACTGTCGAGGGTCAGCTTGAATTCGAGGGTTTCGCTGTGATCCAGCACCATGCCCGGCGGCACCAGGGCCAGGTGCTTGTCGTCGGTGTATTCGCGCACTTCGTCGTACAGGCGCTCGCGCAATTCCATCAGGTGGCCGGCGGTGGGGCCGACTTTCATCAGGCCGCCGCCGGGGCTGAGCAAGCGCTTGGCCTCCTGCCAGTCCAGCGGACTGAACACGCTGGCCAGGAACTGGCAGCAGCCGTCCGCCAGCGGCACCCGGGCCATGCTGGCGATCAACCAGGTCAGCTGCGGGTTGCGTTTGCAGGCGCGCTTGACCGCCTCGCGGGAAATGTCCAAGGCATAGCCATCGGCCTGGGGCAACGCCTCGGCGATCTGCGCGGTGTAGTAGCCCTCGCCACAGCCAATGTCCAGCCAACGCCCAGGCGCGCGTTCGGCGGCCAGTTCGGCCAGGCGCCGGGCGACCGGGGCATAGTGCCCGGCGTTGAGGAAGTCGCGGCGGGCTTCGACCATCGCCTGGTTGTCGCCGGGGTCGCGGCTGTTCTTGTGCTGCACCGGCAGCAGGTTCAGGTAACCCTGCCGCGCGCGGTCGAAGCGGTGGCCGGCCGGGCACACGACACCGTTGTCCACCGCGTTCAGCGGTTCACTGCAGATCGGGCAGGCGAGCATCAGGCGAGCAACTTGATCAGCGTCTTGTAGTAGATCTCGGTCAGCACATCGAGATCGGCGGCCAGCACGCGTTCGTTGACCTGGTGGATGGTCGCGTTGACCGGCCCCAGTTCCACCACTTGCGTGCCCATGGTGGCGATGAAGCGACCGTCGGACGTGCCGCCGCTGGTGGACGCCTGGGTCTCGCGCCCGGTGACGTCCTTGATGCTCGACGATACGGCGTCGAGCAGCGCACCGGGTTCGGTGAGGAACGGCAGGCCGGACAGCGCCCAGTCGATGTGCCAATCCAGCTGATGCTTGTCGAGGATATCGGCAACGCGCTGTTGCAGGCCTTCGACGGTGGATTCAGTGGAAAAGCGGAAGTTGAACACCGCCACCAGGTCACCGGGGATCACGTTGGTCGCGCCGGTGCCGGAATTGAGGTTGGAGATCTGGAAACTGGTCGGCGGGAAGAAGTCGTTGCCATGGTCCCAATGCTCGTCGGCCAGTTCGGCCAAGGCGGGCGCGGCCAGGTGGATCGGGTTCTTCGCCAGGTGTGGATAAGCCACGTGGCCTTGCTTGCCGCGCACGGTCAACTTCGCGCCGAGGGACCCGCGTCGGCCATTCTTGACCACATCGCCCACCAGCGTGGTGCTCGACGGCTCGCCGACGATGCACCAGTCCAGTCGCTCCTGGCGGGCCTTGAGGCGCTCGATCACAGCTTTGGTGCCGTGGTGGGCCGGGCCTTCTTCGTCGCTGGTGATCAGGAAGGTCAGCGAACCCTTGTGGTCCGGGTAGTCGGCGACGAACCGTTCGGCCGCCACGACCATCGCCGCCAGGCTGCCTTTCATGTCCGCCGCGCCACGGCCGCAGAGCATGCCCTGTTCGTCGATGACCGCATCGAACGGGTCGAGCTGCCAGGCCTGCACCGGACCGGTCGGCACCACGTCGGTGTGCCCGGCGAAGCACAGCACCGGACCGTCATGCTTGCCATGGCTGGCCCAGAAGTTATCCACATCCTCGATGCGCATCGGCTCGAGCGTAAAGCCCGCGTTGCCCAGGCGCTGCATCATCAGTTTCTGGCAATCGGCATCCACCGGCGTCACGGACGGACGGCGGATCAGGTCGCAGGCGAGTTGCAGGGTCGGCGAGAGGTCGGCGTGGGCCGTCATGGAAAACTCCGGAAAGCTGGAAAGGAGATCACAGTCCATGTGGGAGCGGGCTTGCTCGCGAAGGCGTCATCACTGACGCTAAAAGCTTCGCGAGCAAGCCCGCTCCCACAGGTCCTGAGTTCGACCGTTGGATTGTATTCGGTCGAGGCTTACAAAATGGCGGTTATCTTATAGCAAAACGACCACCATGGGCCCCTGGCGCGGGACCGGTGGAACACAAAAACTGTGGGAGATTCTATGTTGCAGGGCAACCCTGCAACATAGGCTTTGGCTGGTACTCGCTCTGATTTTTCATCAAGGCAAATGCCACCCGGCAGAGCTTGCGAGCAAGCACCACCAATGCCTGGGTTTTTGAGAAGCCTCTGACCAGGTACGACTCATAAAACGGTTTCCATCTAGGCGAGCGACATGCCGTCATTGCAGCGATATGAGCTAAGCGGCGTATTTCTGGATCCCCCTTTTTGCTCAGGTACCGGGGACCATTCTTTTTTCCAGAATCATCGACCCGCAGGTCCATCCCTAAAAACGCGATAAATGCATCGCTGTCCGCAAAATCACCTCGCATAAAACTCGTCGCCAACCCAGTTGCGACCAGCTCACCAACGCCTTCGATGGCTTTGCAGCGGTCGATATTCGCCTCAATCCCCGACTCTTTGCTGACTTTTTGTAGCAACTTCTGGATGGCCTGAATCGCCTCTTTGAACGCTTTTTGCTGAGCAATCAGCGCTTTTTTTAACAAGGGTTCGTCGGCCCAGCTCAACATAAGACCAGCGTGATTCTTGACCAGCGTCGCGCGCCGATGAAGCAGGCTTTTTAATGTCGTGTAGGCCTTCGGTGGCGGGTTCCAGAGCCGCAGCTCGTGCTGTTCATTGGTCAAATACCGCGCCAGCAGACGGGCATCACAAGGATCGTTCTTAGCTCTTTGGCCGATGCCGCGACGATAGTTGCTCACCCGGTAAGCATCCACGACATAGACCTGATGACCCATCGCGTGAGCCAGCTCGACGGTATCCAGGTGATAGATATTGGTGGCTTCAACGGCAAGAGCGCTTTGGGCGGGCAACGTTTTTAGCCAGCGCTTGAGGGCTGTTCGATCATTCTTGATAGTGTCGATGGTTTGCAGATCAGAGCGATAAACAACAATTTCGGCCTTGGCTATATCGATACCAACAACCGTCTGCGAGGTAAGGATTGTCATGACGAATCCTCGGAGCTAGGGTTTAGGTGCTTGTTGGGGTCTACCTTTGCGCTGGCTTGTCTCTATCGTCGGTTTACCGATGAATTCCTTATTGGCGCTTTGGGTAGAAAGGGCGGGACGAGAAGTCTCCCACGGTCCGTACTGGCTAGAGTCGGAATCGAGCTTTTAGTCCCGCCCACCCCTTCAAGTCTAAACATACAAGCGAGCCTGCTCGCGATAGCGGTGGATCAGCCGGCATTTATATTGACTGAACTGACGCTATCGCGAGCAGGCTCGCTCCCACAGAGGTTTTGCTTAAATTGCCGAGACAAAGCCCTATAATGCGCGCCGGTTTTTGGGGTAATGGTCATGAGTACAGAAGATCCACGGTTTGCCGGTATCGCCCGCTTGTATGGCATCGAAGGCTTGGAGCGCCTGCGGGCGGCCCATGTAGCGATTGTCGGCGTCGGCGGTGTTGGTTCCTGGGCGGCGGAAGCCATCGCCCGTTGCGGCGTGGGCGAGATCTCGCTGTTCGACCTGGACGATGTCTGCGTGAGCAACGCCAACCGCCAGTTGCACGCCCTGGACAGTACCGTCGGCAAGCCCAAGGTCGAGGTCATGGCCGAGCGGCTGCGTGGGATCAACCCCGACTGCACCGTGCACGCGGTGGCCGACTTTGTCACCCGCGACACCATGGCCGAGTACATCACGCCGAACATCGACTGTGTGATCGACTGCATCGACAGCGTCAACGCCAAGGCTGCGCTGATTGCCTGGTGCAAGCGCCGCAAGATCCAGATCATCACCACCGGCGGCGCGGGCGGGCAGATCGACCCGACGCTGATCCAGGTCTGCGACTTGAACCGTACGTTCAACGATCCGCTGGCCTCCAAGGTGCGCTCCACCTTGCGCCGCGACTACGGTTTCTCCCGCACCGTGACCCGCCACTACAGCGTGCCTTGCGTGTTCTCCACCGAACAACTGCGCTACCCGAAACCGGACGGCAGCATTTGCTTGCAGAAGAGTTTTGTCGGCGACGGTGTCAAGCTCGACTGCGCCGGTGGGTTCGGCGCGGTGATGATGGTCACGGCGACGTTCGGCATGGTCGCGGCGACCAAGGCTGTGGATAAGATCGTGGCGGGCGTGCGGCGGCCGGCGGACAGGGTCAAGCCCGAACAGTGACCGCTCTTGTGGCGAGGGGATTTATCCCCGCTGGGCTGCGAAGCGGCCCCCAAACCAGGCAACTCAGTATGCCAAGAGGATTGAGGTCACAGCTTTAGAGGGGCTGCTTCGCAGCCCAACGGGGATAAATCCCCTCGCCACAATTATTGCGTCAATTCGCGCATCCGCTGTAGCACCGCATTCAAGCCATTGCTACGCGACGGCGACAACTGCCGCGACAATCCCAACTGATTGAACCAGTCCGGCAAGTCCACCTGTTGTAGTTCAGCGGCGGACAAACCGTTGACCCGCGCCAGCAGCAACGCCACCAACCCACGGATCAACCGCGCATCACTGCTGGCACAAAACTGCCAGTGCCCGTCGTGCAACTGACCCACTAACCACACCTGACTTTCACAGCCGTGGACGAGGTTGGCCTCGCACTTGTCCTCGTCGCTCAGAGGCGGCAGGCGCTCGCCCCATTGCATCAGCAGCCGGGCGCGTTGTTCCCAGCCCGAGGCTTCCTGGAAAATCTGCAGCGCTGTGGCGGCCTCGGCGGGCAGGTTCATCGGAGCATCTCCAGGGCCTGGTCCAGGGCCTCGAAGAAACGTTCGAGATCGGCGGAGTCGTTGTACAGCGCCAGCGACACCCGAATCGCCCCGGACAGCTTCAAATGTTTGAATAGCGGCATCGCGCAGTGATGCCCGGCGCGCACGGCGATGCCTTGCTCGGTCAGCAGGTGCGCCAGGTCGGCGTTGTGGATGCCGTCGACCACGAAGCTGACCAGGGCCAGGCGCGGGTTGCCCACCAGGCGAACGCCGTTGCGGGCCAACAGGCCATGGAGCAGGTAGTCATGCAGCGCTGCCTCATGCTCAATGATCGCCTGCGGGTCGAGGTCGGACAGGTAATCCAGGGTCGCCCCCAGGCCGATCACGCTGGCAATCGGTGGCGTGCCCGCTTCGAAACCCAGCGGCGCGGGGCGGAAGCTGGCGCTGTGGTAATCGGCCTGTTGCACCATTTCGCCGCCGAACTGCCAATGGCGCAGGTTGCCGAGGGCTTCGGTACGGCCAAACAGCACGCCCAGGCCGTCGGGGCCGTAGAGCTTGTGGCTGGAAAATACGTAGAAGTCGCAGCCCAGCGCCGCCACGTCGTGGCGGCCATGGACCACACCTTGGGCGCCGTCGATCACCGTCAGTGCGCCCTGGGCCTTGGCCAGTGCCAGCAGGGCCGGCACCGGCTGCCAGGCGCCGAGCACATTGGATAACTGGCTCACCGCCAGCAAGCGCGTACGCGGGCCGATCCGTTCGGCGGCGGCGCCAGGGTCGATCACCCCGTCGGCATCCAGTGGCAGCACCACCAGGGTCAACGAACGGCGCTCGGCCAGTTGCTGCCACGGCAGCAGGTTGGCGTGGTGTTCCAGGGCGCTGATGACGATCTCGTCACCCGGGTTGAATAGATGCTCCAGCCCGTAGGCCAGTAGGTTCAGCGCCGAAGTGGCACCGTGGGTGAAGACCACTTGCCCGCAGTTTCCGGCATTGAGCCATTGCGAAACCTTGAGGCGGCTGTCCTCGAACGCCTGGGTGGCATGGGCGCCCGGCAAATGTTGCGCCCGGTGCACGTTGGCTGCGCCATTGGCGTAGTAATGCGTCAGGGCGTCCAACAGGGCTTGGGGTTTTTGCGTGGTGGCGGCGCTGTCCAGGTAGGTCTGGCCTTGCCGTTGCAGGGCGGCGATGGCCGGGAAATCGGCACGCCAGGGGGATTGGATCAACATGCTTTCGGGCCCTGCTGGAGGTACGCCGGCCCCTGTGAGGGCGGGCTTTTTTTTGTGGGAGCAAAGCTTGCTCGCGATGGCAGCGACACGGTTTACGGTGAGACCGCGTCATCGTTCATCGCGAGCAAGCTTTGCTCCCACAAAAAAAGCTCGCTCCCACAGGTGGGGTGTGAAGCGGCTTAGTTGTGGGCGTGCAGTGCTTCGTTCAGCTCGATGGCCGATTTATGCGTCTTGCATTCCACCGCGCCGGTCTCGGAATTGCGGCGGAACAACAGGTCGGGCTGGCCGGCCAGGTCGCGGGCCTTGACCACTTTGACCAGTTGGTTGTTTTCGTCCAGCAGCTTCACTTTGGTGCCAGCGGTCACGTACAGGCCCGACTCCACGGTGTTGCGGTCGCCCAGCGGGATGCCGATGCCGGCGTTGGCGCCGATCAGGCAGCCTTCGCCGACCTTGATCACGATGTTGCCGCCGCCCGACAGGGTGCCCATGGTCGAGCAACCGCCGCCCAGGTCCGAACCCTTGCCGACGAATACGCCCGCCGAAACACGGCCTTCGATCATGCCCGGGCCTTCGGTGCCGGCGTTGAAGTTGACGAAACCTTCGTGCATCACGGTGGTGCCTTCGCCCACGTAGGCGCCCAGGCGGACCCGCGCGGCATCGGCGATACGCACGCCGGCCGGGACCACGTAGTCGGTCATTTTCGGGAACTTGTCCACCGAGAACACTTCCAGCAACTCGCCACGCAGGCGGGCTTCGAGCTGGTGCTCGGCCAGTTCGCTCAAGTCGATCGCGCCCTGGCTGGTCCAGGCCACGTTCGGCAGCAGAGGGAAGATGCCGGCCAGGTTCAGGCCATGAGGCTTGACCAGGCGATGGGACAGCAGGTGCAGCTTGAGGTAAGCCTCAGGTGTGGAAGACAGTTGGGCGTCTTCGGCCAGCAGCGTGGCGACCAGCGGCTTGTGGCTTTCGGCCAGGCGGGTCAGCAGCGCGGCTTGCGCGGCATCGACGCCCTTGAGGGCTTCTGCCAGTTGCGAGGCCTGGGCGGTGGTGAAAGTGATGGCCTGGTTGCCTTCGCTGTAGCCAAGGATTGGCGCGATGGCTGCGACGATGTCAGCCGACGGGTTGAGCAGCGGCTGTGCGTAGAACACTTCAAGCCAGGCGCCTTGACGGTTTTGAGTGCCGACACCGAAGGCCAGGCTGAACAGGGTAGTGGACATGAAATTACCTCTACAAAATGGACTGGGCAGGCTTACTTGATCTCTGCCGCATAAATATCTGGCTTGAAGCCAATCAGGGTTCGGTCACCGAGGTCAAGCACCGGGCGCTTGATCATCGAGGGTTGGGCGAGCATCAGTTCGATGGCTTTCGGCTGGTCGAGATCGGCTTTGCGTTCGTCGTCGAGTTTGCGAAAGGTCGTACCGGCACGGTTCAACACCACTTGCCAGCCATGCTCGTTGCACCATTGGGTCAGGTGCTCACGGTCGATGCCAGCAGTTTTGTAATCGTGAAAGTCATAGCGCACCGCGTGCTCATCGAGCCAGGTACGCGCTTTTTTCATCGTATCGCAGGCTTTGATGCCGAAAAGCTGTAAGTGCTTGTTTTCCTTGGGCATGAATGCTCCCCCAAAACGTTCCCGGTATCGTCCTGAAAATCAGCGGACGATTATGCCACGTCGTTCCTTTCAGTGCCTTGACTGTCGCGACGGATCGGACAAGGCGGAACCGACAGGAAAGAGGTGACCACACAGCACGGGTAAACCCAGCACTTTTGCGTACAAGAGGCCCGCCCATGGATTCCATCTCTCTGACACTACCCCATCCACTGATGCATCAAACTGAAGAAACACTCCCGCCCCATTCAACGACATCGACCACCAGGACCGCCGCATCCGTCCCGATCGGCCCTGTCTCGGCTGAACAGGACCTGGCAAATCGCACTGGTGCAATCAAGGCCCAGCTCACCCGGGTATTCGAGCCGCACATAAACGGTGCCAATCGCGAGGCCTTCGAAGCATTGATCGACGATCGTTCGCGTACCTTGGCCAATGACGGGGAAACCGCGGAAAGCGTCGATGCCGTGCTGACTAAAGGCTCGCGGCTGGATCGCGCGTCCCATGACACTGTTGGATTCCTTCGTTCGGTTCCCTTCGGCGCGGCGTCCATCGCGCTGGACTTCGTTCCGGCGGTGACCGGCAATGGCTCGATTACCGCGCCGTTGGCGCTGTCGGCAATTGCCGGCCTGGTCAGCAGCGCCACCGACACGGTCGGCAATGGCCTGATCAAGCGCGCCACCAGCGACACCCAGTGGCTGGTGGCTGAAAATGCCGATCTGGAGCCGGTCATGCAGGAAGCCGCTCAGGCGGTGAAGCCGAGCCTGACGACCCAGGCTATCGAAGGCAGCCTGACTTTTCAGACCTTCTCCGCGCGAAACGTGTTGCGCACGGTCATCCAACCCGTCGTGACGAAGACCGTCGATGCGCAAACGGGCAGCAAGGTGGACTCGGTGATAGCTGCCATCGGCTCTCCGCTTTCAGGCATGGCCGCTTATGACCTGCAACATTCCATCGATAAATCCAAACACCGGGTTGGCCCGGAATACTTGCTGGGGCGTCAAGACTGGCACCAGCGTTACAAGGACCTCAAGAATTATGGCGTAGGGAGTGCAGCGATGGGCATTGCGAAGCGGGTCGGCAGCCTGCCGCTGGACGCGATGCGCGATGGCAGCAAATCGCTGCAAGCCTTGGTTACGCCGACAGGCTTGGTCAGTGGTCTCGGAGCGTTGGCCGGCGGTATTACTGCGATCGGCATGGCCCAGACCGCCGCTGTCAACGCCGCCAGGCGCGCCGGGATTTCGCCTGCGGGGGTTGCGGCGGCGGGCAAGGCGACGGTTACAGCCACGATGGCCCCGGTGCTCGCCGCCTGGGTGACCACGGCTGTGATGACCCAACCGTTGGCGGACAAGGCTTCTGCTGCGTTGGACAGGCTTTCCGCCGGTCCCGCGCATCCGGATGAGCTGGATGGAATGTTGCCCTTGGTCGAAAGGTCGACGGCCGAACATATCGGGGAAGACAGCGACAACGAGGGTGACAGCGTCGATTTTGTCTCGGCCCGCTCGACGCTCAGTGCTGCTGAGCGAGCTGTTTAGCGTCGGATAGTCGCCGGTCGCTCCTGCCGCATGGAGGTTAGGAGCGGCCAGGGGGCGGCTTCAATCGACACGCAACTGAGCGTGCTTGGCCCCGTCTGCGTGGCTGGGTCAACCCGAGGATGGACCCAGACTCTTGCCTGCGTTCACTGGTGACGGGGCGATCATGGTTGCCGGTAATAACGAATTCAAGCCAGCTTGATTCTTGAAACAGGGCTGCATGAGATCTGTTGAGCTTCTAAACCAATAAAATCAATGGGTTGTTCTATGGAGGCCGGTTTTATTTCTTTTTTTTCTGAGCAAGCGATCGTGGTCTGTCAGACGCGCCGAAGTTTCCGACAAGTTTTTAAGGTTGTCCGTCGGAAGTGGGGGCTCTAGCCTCTGGGTGTCGCTGCCAATTCAGCGGTCGGACGTGAGAATCCGAACATCTCTAGGAGCACGGGCTTCTGCACAATCAGTGCAGGGCTTCACATACTTCAGCTCTAGGGAGCAAGCAATTCGATGATCAAAGAGCCTAAAAATCCACCAAAACCTGCCTCCACTTTCCCCTATGGCGACTACGCCCCGGAAAAGCTGCAAGAGGCCGCTGACCGTGTGCTGGATCATTACCTCAAACCTGACGACAGCAAGTCAGAAGCCAAGCCCTCAGTACAGTTATTCACTGTGGCTGACGGTATCGACACCGAAGTGTTGCTGGCCAACCTCAGTGAAACCCTGGCTTCGGCCAATGCGATGCTCAATGACCTTGCCTTCGATCAGGACGGCTCGCGGCGACATGTCGCATTGGGAGTCGCCCAGATGATTGAGTTGGGGGTGTTGTTGGCGAACAAGTGCCTGGATCGGGTAGAGCTTCGGACTTGATGTAATAAGTGCCGGCCTCATCGCGAGCAAGCTTTGCTCCCACAGGATCTGGTATCGATCACAGGTTGTGTGAGCCACACAAATCCACTGTGGGAGCAAAGCTTGCTCGCGATAAATCGAAGGCAAACACAAAAATAACTGTGAAGCACTGAACCTGTGGCGAGGGGATAAATCCCCTCGCCACAACAGCCCCGATACAGCCATCAACCCCGACGCTGGATGAACGCGCGGATTCGCTCCGCCGCTTCCACGCATTCAGCCAATGGCGCAACCAGGGCCATGCGCACGCGCCCGGCGCCTGGGTTGACGCCGTCCACGTCGCGGGACAGGTAGGAGCCCGGCACGACCGTCACGTGCTCCTGTTCGAACAGGTCCCGGCAGAACGCCGCATCATCGCCCGCTACGTTCGGCCACAGGTAGAAGCTGCCATCGGGGCGTTGCACGTCGAGCACCGGGCTGAGGATTTCCAGCACGGCGTCGAATTTCTCGCGGTACAGCGCGCGGTTGGCGCGTACGTGCACTTCGTCGTTCCACGCCGCAATGCTCGCCAGTTGGGTCTGAACCGGCATCGCGCAGCCGTGGTAGGTGCGGTACAGCAGGAAGCCCTTGAGGATGTCGGCGTCGCCGGCCACGAAACCGGAGCGCAGGCCGGGCAGGTTGGAGCGTTTGGACAGGCTGTGGAACACCACGCAGCGCTTGAAATCCTTGCGACCGAGTTCGACACAGGCGCTGAGCAGCCCCGGCGGCGGGGTTTGTTCGTCGAAGTACAGTTCGCTGTAGCACTCGTCCGCAGCGATGACGAAGTCATGTTCGTCAGCCAGGGCGATGAGCTTCTTCAGCACGTCCACCGGAATCAATGCACCGGTCGGGTTGCCCGGGGAGCACAGGAACAGGATCTGGCAGCGTTTCCAGATGTCCGGCGATACCGCGTCGAAATCCGGGTTGAAGCCGTTCGCGTCCAGGCACGGCAGGTAGTGCGGCTTGGCCCCGGCCAGGAACGCGGCGCCTTCGTAGATCTGGTAGAACGGGTTCGGGCTGACCACCAGGGCGTCGTCGCCACGGTTGACCACGGTCTGGGTGAAGGCGAACAGGGCTTCACGGGTGCCATTGACCGGCAGCACATGGCGCGCCGGGTCCAGCCAGCCGTTTGGCACGTTGAAGCGGCGCTCGCACCAACCCGTGATGGCCTCACGCAACTCCGGGATGCCGAGGGTGGTCGGGTACACCGCCATCTTTTCCAGATTGCTGGCCAGGGCTTCAGCCACGAAGCTGGGCGAGCGATGCTTGGGTTCGCCGATGGACAGGGCGATCGGGCGTTTGTCCGGGTTGGGCGTGACGCTGCCAAGCAAGGCGCGGAGCTTTTCGAACGGGTAGGGCTGGAGCTGGTTCAGAGCGTTGTTCATCGAGGGCCTCTTTCAATGTGGGAGCGAGCCTGCTCGCGATAGCGGTGTGTCAGGAAACATCAATGCTGGATGTTCCGCCGCCATCGCGAGCAGGCTCGCTCCCACAGGGGAAATGTGTTCGTTCAGATATTGATGCGCATCAGGTTGGTATCAGGTTCCTGGTTGACGCTCAAATGCTGCACGATCGCTTCCTGCAGGCGGCTGCACAGCTGCGGATCGGACAGCGGGTGGTTATGCGCGTCGGTGATGAAGAAGACGTCTTCCACCCGTTCGCCGAGGGTGGCGATCTTGGCGTTTTGCAGCGACAGGTCGAACTCCAGGAAAATATGGCCGATCCGCGCCAGCAGGCCTGGGCGGTCCGGGGCGCTGAGTTCCAGCACGGTGACCTGGCGCTGGGCGTCGTTGTGGATCGTCACCTGGGGCGCGAAGGCGAAATGCTTGAGCTGGCGCGGCACCCGGCGCTGGATGATGGTCGGGTAGTCCGCCGGGTTGCGCAGGGCTTCGGTCAGGCCGTCGCGAATCTTCTTGACCCGCGCCGGGTTGTCGCCAATCGAGTCGCCGTCGGTGTCGAGCACGATGTAGGTGTCGAGGGTGAACTGGCTGCTCGAGGTGATGACCCGGGCGTCATGGATGTTGAGGTTGAGCTGGTCCATCGCCGCCACGGTCACGGCGAAGAAGTCGTGCTGGTCCGGGGCGTAGATGAAGATCTGCGTGCCGCCCTCGAACTCGCGCTGGGTGGTTTCCTTGATCAGCACCAGCGGCCCGGCATCGGCCGGTTGCTGGAGGATCGCGTCGCTGTGCCAGGCCACGTCGCCGGCGGTGTGGCGCAGGAAATAGTCATCGCCCAATTGCGACCAGAGCTGCTCGACATCGTCCGGATCGGTGCCGCCGCGTACCAGGATGTCCAGGGCCGCGCTTTGGGTTTGACGGATTTGTTCTTCGCGGTCCACCGGGTTTTCCAGGCCACGGCGCAACGCCCGCTTGGTCTCGGTGTAGAGCTGGCGCAACAGGCTGGCGCGCCAGGAATTCCACAGGCTCGGGTTGGTGGCGTTGATGTCGGCCACGGTCAGCACGTAGAGGTAATCCAGGCGTGTTTCATCGCCGACGATCTGGGCGAAGTCGTGGATCACCTGCGGGTCGGACAAGTCCTTGCGCTGGGCGGTGGTCGACATCATCAGGTGGTTCTGCACCAGCCAGACGATCAGCCGGCTGTCCCACAGGGGCAGTTGATGGCGCTGGCAGAACGCCTCGGCATCCACCGCACCAATCTCGGAATGATCGCCCTGGCGGCCCTTGCCGATGTCGTGATACAGCCCTGCCATGTAGATCAGTTCGGGCTTGGGCAACTTGGCCATGAGCTTGCTGGCCAGCGGGAATTTCTCCGACACCTGGGTGTATTGCAACTTACGCAGGTGCTTGATCAGGTTCAGGGTGTGGGCATCGACTGTATAGATGTGGAACAGGTCGTGTTGCATTTGCCCGACGATGAAACCGAACTCCGGCAGATAGCGCCCGAGGATCCCATAGCGATTCATGCGCCGCAGGTTGCGGTGCACGCCGATCCGGCATTTGAACAGCTCGATGAACAGGCTGGTGTTGCGGATGTCGTTACGGAAATCTTCATCGATCAGATGACGGTTTTCCCGCAGCAGGCGAATGGTGTCGGCGCGCACCCCCTTGATTTCCGGCTGCTGGGCCATGAGCACGAATATTTCGAGCATGGCGAACGGCGTGCGGCGGAACACATAGTCGTGACGCGCTTCGATGTAGCCGTCGTGCAGTTGGAAACGTGAGTTGATCGGCTGCGGCGGTTCTTCGTCCTCGGGGGCGAGGATGACTTCCTCGAAGTGCTGGATGATCAGTTCGCTGAGCTGGGCAATGCTCATCACCACGCGGTAGTACTGCTGCATGAAGTTTTCGATGGATTGCTTGGCATCCTGCCCTTCGAAACCCAACAGGCTGGCGATGGAGCGCTGGTGGTCGAACAGCAGGCGGTCCTCGGAGCGCCCGGCGAGCATGTGCAGGGCGTAGCGGACCTTCCACAGAAATTCCTGGGAGGAGGCCAGCAAGGCGTTTTCGCTTTCCACCAAAAAGCCTTCGCCGGCCAGGGCGCGCAGGTTCAGCGTCCCGTACTGGCGGCGGGCGACCCAGAGGATGGTCTGGATGTCCCGCAGCCCGCCGGGCGAGCCCTTGACGTTGGGCTCCAGGTTGTATTCGGTGTCGTTGTACTTGTGGTGGCGAGCCTTCTGCTCGGCGTGCTTGGCCAGGAAAAAGTCCTTGCTGGGCCACATGTGCGCCGTGCTGGTGACGTCGAGCATGCGCTGGCGCAGGTGCTCGGGGCCGGCGACGGTGCGGCTTTCCATCAGGTTGGTGATCACCGTCAGGTCGGCGCGGGCCTCGTCGGCGCACTCCTGCACCGAGCGCACGCTCTGGCCGACCTCCAGGCCGATGTCCCACAGCAGCGTCAGGAACCGCTCGATGGAGTCACGGAAAACTTCATGATCGGCGCTGTCCAGCAGGATCAGCAAGTCGATGTCGGAGTAGGGGTGCAGCTCGCCACGTCCATAGCCGCCCACCGCCACCAGGGCGATGTCGGCGTCTTCGCTCCAGTCGAACTGCTCCCAGGCCTTTTGCAGGATGTTATCGACGAACCAGGCGCGGTCCTCGATCAGCCGACGAATGTCCCGGCCATTGCGAAAGCGCTGGTCGAGCACTTCGTGGGCCTGGCGGATCGCCTTCTTGAACGCCGAGATGGGGCTTGCCTTCAGGGCCAGTTCAGCCTGGAACTGGCCGCGGTCGAAGAGTTCGGGATCCACCTGCGGCATTGAATGACTTTCCTTTCTATCTATATCTATAGGCTGGGTTCGGATCAGGCGGAAACGCGAGGGATGGTGTCATCGCTGCGCAGGGTGAAGATTTCGTAGCCGGTCTCGGTGACCAGCAAGGTGTGTTCCCACTGGGCCGACAGCTTGCGATCCTTGGTGATGGCCGTCCAGCCGTCGCCCAGCACCTTGGTGTCGGCGCGGCCCTGGTTGATCATCGGCTCGATGGTGAAGGTCATGCCGGCCTGCAGTTCCATGCCGGTGCCGGCACGGCCGTAGTGCAGGATCTGCGGTTCTTCGTGGAACACCTTGCCGATGCCGTGGCCGCAGAACTCGCGTACCACCGAGAAGCCGTTCTTCTGCGCGTGCTTCTGGATCACTTCGCCGATGTCACCCAGGCGGCAGCCCGGTTTCACCAGTTCGATGGCCATGTACATGCATTCCTGGGTGACCTTGGACAGGCGCTCGGCCCACTCCGGCACGTTGCCGACATGGAACATGCGGCTGGTGTCGCCGTGAAAGCCGTCCTTGATGACGGTAACGTCGATGTTCACGGTGTCGCCATCCTTCAACGGTTTTTCGTTGGGGATGCCGTGGCAGACCACGTGGTTGATCGAAGTGCAGATCGACTTCGGGAAGCCTTTGTAGTTGAGCGGGGCCGGGATGGCTTTCTGCTCGTTGACGATGTAGTCGTGGCAGATGCGGTCCAGCTCTTCGGTGGTCACGCCAGGCTTGACGTAGTCGGCGATCATCTCCAGCACATCGGCGGCGAGTTTGCCGGCGACACGCATTTTGGCGATGTCCTCGGGAGTCTTGAGGGTAACGGTCATACAGGCTCTCTCTGCGCCCGACGGCGCTGTTCAAAACGAAATGGGCGGCGGATGATGCTTCACGTGGCCCTGAAAGAGGCGATTCTAACAGACGATCAGCGCAAATCCGCGTCCACATGCATCGCTTCTCTCTATAAGGGTGTGCATCCACTGCCCATGAAAGGGCTGTGGGAGGGGCTCCTCACCAGGATTTCAGAATCCGTGTTCCGTTTTCGCCCTTGCTGTGGTATAAAATGCGCCGCTTTCCGGGGATGACCCCGCAAGCTTAAATCCACACACGTGTCGACACGATGACCTGGGTGCCTTTGGCTTTTATAGCCGCTGGTTGGTCATTGGGATACGTGGAGGCCAAACCCGACTTATCAAGGAACTATCATGTCCCAAGTCAACATGCGCGATATGCTGAAGGCCGGTGTGCACTTCGGTCACCAGACCCGTTACTGGAACCCGAAAATGGGTAAGTACATTTTCGGCGCGCGTAACAAGATCCACATCATCAACCTTGAAAAAACCCTGCCGATGTTCAACGAAGCACTGACCTTCGTAGAGCGCCTGGCCCAGGGCAAAAACAAGATTCTGTTCGTCGGCACCAAGCGTTCCGCTGGCAAGATCGTTGCTGAAGAAGCAGCACGTTGCGGTTCGCCGTACGTCGATCACCGCTGGTTGGGCGGCATGCTGACCAACTTCAAGACCATTCGCGCTTCCATCAAGCGTCTGCGTGACCTTGAAGTCCAGTCCGAAGACGGTACTTTCGCCAAGCTGACCAAGAAAGAAGCGCTGATGCGCACTCGCGATCTTGAGAAGCTGGACCGCTCCCTGGGCGGTATCAAGGACATGGGCGGTCTGCCTGACGCACTGTTCGTGATCGACGTTGATCACGAGCGCATCGCGATCACCGAAGCCAACAAGCTGGGTATCCCGGTCATCGGCGTTGTCGACACCAACAGCAGCCCGGAAGGCGTTGACTACATCATCCCAGGCAACGATGACGCCATCCGCGCCATCCAGCTGTACATGGGTTCGATGGCTGACGCTGTTATCCGTGGTCGCAACAACGTGAATGGCGGCACCGAAGTCTTCGCTGAAGAAGCTCCGGCAGCAGCCGCTGAGTAATTGACGCCCTGGCGTTGACTCAGTAAGCAAAAAGGGGGCTTGGCCCCCTTTTTGCCACCTCGAAAACCATTTGCCGCCAGCGCAGTGACCTGTTTGTAACCTGCCGCGGCCTATAAGCAGTGGTTTTCCAGGAAGAATTGATCGCCCGTTCGATCGGGTGGAATGGTTGAAAACCTATCCAAGAGGATTTTGAAATGGCAGAGATTACTGCAGCGTTGGTCAAAGAACTGCGCGAGCGTACCGGCGAAGGCATGATGGACTGCAAGAAAGCCTTGACCAAGGCTGGCGGCGACATCGAGAAAGCCATTGATGACATGCGCGCTTCGGGCGCCATCAAGGCTGCCAAGAAAGCTGGCAACATTGCCGCTGAAGGCGCGATCGGCATCAAGGATGACGGTAAAGCTGCCGTTATCATCGAAGTCAACTCGCAGACTGACTTCCTGGCCCTGCAAGACGACTTCAAAGCATTCGTTGCTGCCAGTGTAGAAAAAGCATTCGCCGACAAACTGACCGACGCAGCTCCGCTGATCGCCGCTCAGGAATCGGCTCGTGAAGCCCTGGTTGCCAAAGTAGGCGAAAACGTCAACATCCGTCGTCTGGTTCGCGTCGAAGGTGATGTTGTCGGTTCCTACCTGCACGGCAACAAGATCGGTGTTGTCGTGGCCCTCAAAGGCGGCAGCGTCGAGCTGGCCAAAGACATCGCGATGCACGTCGCTGCCAGCAACCCTGAGTTCCTGCTGCCGTCGGAAGTTTCCGCTGACGCCATCGAGCGTGAAAAAGCTGTGTTCATGCAGCTCAACGAAGACAAGATCAAAGGCAAGCCAGCCGAAATCGTTGAAAAAATGGTTGCTGGTCGTATCACCAAGTTCCTGGCTGAAGCCAGCCTGGTTGAGCAGGCGTTCGTCAAGAACCCTGAAATCAAGGTCGGTGAACTGGCCAAGAAAGGCGGCGCTGAAATCGTTTCCTTCACCTACTTCAAAGTGGGCGAAGGCATCGAGAAGCCAGTAGACAACTTCGCTGAAGAAGTTGCTGCTCAGCTGGCTGCCAGCAAGCAATAAGACAGTTTTTATAGCTGTCGCCCTGAAGAGGCTGCCCGCTTAACGCGCGCAGCCTCTTTTTGGATGGGGATGCCGATTTTTATTGGTTTCCTGTCGGAACTGGCTTACAAAGCCGTGTTCCGATGGCGCTGTGTCAGCGTCAAGCTAGAGTGAACGCAGGCTGAAAACAGCCTGCAAAGAATTTTTTGAACACATACGCCGCAGGAGAGATTCGCAATGGCTCAGCAGGGCAGTGGTTATCAGGCTCGCTATAAACGCATTCTACTCAAGCTTAGCGGCGAGGCCCTGATGGGCTCGGAAGAGTTCGGGATCGATCCGAAAGTGCTGGATCGCATGGCCCTGGAAGTCGGCCAGTTGGTCGGGATCGGCGTTCAGGTCGGCCTGGTCATCGGCGGCGGCAACCTGTTCCGCGGCGCAGCGCTGAGCGCGGCCGGCATGGATCGGGTCACGGGCGACCACATGGGCATGCTGGCCACTGTGATGAACGCCCTGGCTATGCGTGACGCGCTGGAGCGTGCCAATATCTCGGCCATCGTGATGTCGGCCATTTCCATGGTGGGCGTGACCGATCACTACGACCGCCGCAAAGCCATGCGCCACCTCAATGCCAAGGAAGTGGTGATTTTTGCCGCCGGCACCGGTAATCCGTTCTTCACCACGGATTCGGCCGCCTGCCTGCGAGCGATCGAGATCGATGCCGATGTCGTGCTCAAGGCCACTAAGGTCGATGGCGTCTATACCGCTGACCCGTTCAAGGACCCGCATGCCGAGAAGTTCGATCATCTGACCTACGATGAAGTGCTGGATCGCAAGCTGGGTGTAATGGATCTGACGGCTATCTGCCTGTGCCGCGACCACAAGATGCCGCTGCGCGTCTTTAACATGAACAAGCCCGGTGCCCTGCTGAACATCGTCCATGGCGGCGCCGAAGGAACACTGATCGAGGAAGCTCAACAATGATCAACGAAATCAAAAAAGACGCTGAACAGCGCATGCAGAAATCCCTGGAGTCCCTGGCGCACAACTTCGGTCGCATCCGCACCGGCCAGGCGCACCCGAGCATCCTCGAGGGCGTGATGGTGCCGTACTACGGCTCCGACACCCCGATCAAGCAAGTGGCCAACATCACCGTCAAGGACGCGCGTACCCTGCAGGTCGTGGCCTTCGAGCGCAACATGCTGGGCGCAGTCGACAAGGCCATTGGCAGTGCCGGCCTGAACCTGAACCCGACCAACCTGGGTGAGCTGCTGCTGATCTCCATGCCGGCCCTGACCGAGGAAACCCGCAAGGGCTTCACCAAGCAGGCCCGTGATGTGGCTGAAGACGCCCGTGTTGCCGTGCGCAACATCCGTCGTGATGCCAACAGCCAGCTCAAGGACCTGGTCAAGGAAAAGGAAATCAGCGAAGACGAAGAGCGTCGTGCCACTGGCGAGATCGACGACCTGACCAAGAAGTACGTGGCTAAGATCGACGCGGATTTGGCGCAGAAAGAAAAAGACCTGATGGCCGTATAAGGGTCTCGTTTTCATGGAAAAGACCAAGCAGGCCGTGCCGTTCGTGGTGCCGCGCCACGTGGCGATCATCATGGACGGCAATAACCGCTGGGCCAAGAAACGCTTTATGCCTGGCGTCGCCGGGCACAAGGCGGGGGTCGACGCGGTTCGTGCGGTCATCGAGGTGTGCGCCGAGGCAGGGGTCGAGGTGCTGACCCTGTTCGCCTTCTCCAGCGAGAACTGGCAGCGCCCGGCCGATGAAGTCAGTGCCTTGATGGACCTGTTCCTCAAGGCCCTGCGTCGCGAGGCCAAGCGCCTCAACGATAACAAGATCAGCCTGCGGATCATCGGTGATCGCTCGCGCTTTCATCCTGAGTTGCAGGCTGCGATGCGCGAAGTCGAGGCCGCGACCGCGGGCAACGACCGGTTTGTCCTGCAGATCGCCGCCAACTATGGCGGTCAGTGGGACATTGCCCAGGCCGCCCAGCGGCTGGCGCGGGAAGTCCAGGCCGGGCACTTGCGCCCGGAAGACATCACGCCGGAACTGCTGCAGACCTGTCTGGCGACCGGCGACCTGCCGTTGCCAGACCTGTGCATCCGTACCGGTGGCGAGCATCGCATCAGCAACTTCCTGCTCTGGCAGTTGGCTTATGCCGAGTTGTATTTCTCCGACCTGTTCTGGCCGGACTTCAAACACGAAGCCATGCGCACTGCGCTAGCCGATTTCGCTTCCCGTCAGCGTCGCTTTGGTAAAACGAGCGAGCAGATCGAAGCTGGAGCCCGGGTTTAATGCTCAAACAACGAATCATCACTGCCTTGATCCTGTTGCCCATCGCCCTGGGCGGTTTCTTCCTGCTCAAAGGTGCCGGTTTTGCGCTGTTCATCGGGCTGGTCGTGACCTTGGGTGCGTGGGAGTGGGCGCGGCTGGCGGGTTTTCCTGCGCAGTCGGCGCGCGTGGCCTACGCAGCGGCCGTGGCGGCCATGCTGTTCATCATGTACGTGGTACCCGGCCTCGGGCCTTGGGTGTTGGGTGCCGCGGTGCTGTGGTGGGCGACAGCGACCTTCCTGGTCCTGACCTATCCGCGGACTACCCATCATTGGGCCAATGCGGCGACCAAGCTGGTGATCGGCCTGCTGATCCTGCTGCCGGCCTGGCAGGGGCTGATCTGGATCAAGCAAGGCCCGCTGGGCAACTGGCAGATCATGGCTGTGATGGTGTTGGTCTGGGGTGCCGACATCGGTGCCTATTTTTCCGGTAAGGCCTTCGGCAAGCGCAAGCTCGCACCGAAAGTCAGTCCCGGCAAGAGCTGGGAAGGCGTCTATGGTGGCCTGGCCTTGAGCCTGGTGATCACCACTGTGGTCGGTTTCGTGCGGGACTGGACGGTCGCGCAATTGCTGATGGGACTGATTGGCGCCGCCCTGATCGTCTTTGTGTCCGTGGTCGGCGACCTGACCGAAAGCATGTTCAAGCGTCAATCCGGGATCAAGGACAGCAGTAACCTGCTGCCCGGTCACGGTGGTGTGCTGGATCGCATCGACAGTCTTACCGCTGCGATCCCGGTCTTTGCCGTGCTGTTGTGGATGGCGGCATCGTGAGTCGCCCCCAGCAGATCACGGTCCTTGGTGCGACCGGTTCGATCGGCCTGAGTACGCTGGACGTCATCGGCCGGCACCCGGAGCGTTACCAGGTGTTCGCCCTCAGCGGTTTCACGCGCTTGAGTGAATTGCTGGCGCTGTGCGTGCGCCACACGCCACGGTTTGCCGTGGTGCCTGAGGCTGGTCTGGCGCGGGGGGTGCAGGACGATCTGCGCGCAGCCGGTTTGCAAACCCGCGTGCTGGTGGGCGAGGAGGGCCTCTGCCAAGTGGCTTCCGACCCCGAAGTCGACGCCGTGATGGCGGCCATCGTCGGTGCGGCAGGCTTGCGCCCGACGCTGGCGGCGGTGGAGGCCGGCAAGAAGATCCTGCTGGCCAACAAAGAGGCGCTGGTGATGTCCGGCGCGCTGTTCATGCAGGCTGTGCGCAAAAGTGGTTCGGTGTTGCTGCCCATCGACAGCGAGCACAATGCGATTTTTCAATGCATGCCGCAGGATTTTTCCCGTGGCCTCGGCGCGGTAGGGGTCCGGCGGATTTTGCTGACAGCCTCCGGTGGTCCGTTCCGGCAGACACCGCTGGAAGAATTGGTGCATGTTTCACCCGAGCAGGCCTGTGCGCACCCGAACTGGTCCATGGGGCGCAAGATTTCCGTGGATTCGGCCAGCATGATGAACAAGGGGTTGGAACTGATCGAGGCCTGTTGGCTGTTCGATGCCAAGCCTTCCCAGGTCGAGGTGGTGATTCATCCCCAGAGCGTGATTCACTCCCTGGTGGACTACGTCGACGGTTCGGTGCTGGCCCAGTTGGGCAATCCGGACATGCGCACGCCGATCGCCAACGCCCTGGCCTGGCCGGAGCGTATCGACTCAGGTGTTGCCCCGCTGGACCTGTTCGCCATCGCTCGCCTGGATTTCCAGGCGCCCGATGAGCAGCGTTTCCCCTGCCTGCGCCTGGCGCGTCAGGCGGCCGAGGCGGGCAACAGTGCCCCGGCGATGCTTAATGCCGCCAATGAAGTGGCGGTTGCAGCGTTTCTCGATGGACGTGTCCGTTACCTCGAGATCGCGAGTATCATCGAGGAAGTCTTGAATCTCGAGGCCGTGGTTTCGGTCAATGACCTCGATGCGGTATTTACGGCGGATGCCAGGGCTCGTGAGTTGGCGGGCCAATGGCTGCAGCGCCACGGGCGTTGAAGCTGCGATACGTTAGCCAGGGTTGCCCTGGACAGGATTGCGGAGAAAACAGATGAGCGCGCTCTATATGATTGCCGGCACCCTGATAGCCTTGGGGGTGTTGGTCACATTTCACGAATTCGGTCATTTCTGGGTCGCGCGGCGCTGTGGCGTCAAGGTCCTGCGTTTTTCCGTGGGCTTTGGCATGCCCTTGCTGCGCTGGCACGACAAGAAAGGCACCGAGTTCGTCGTGGCGGCCATCCCGCTGGGCGGCTACGTCAAGATGCTCGACGAGCGCGAAGGCGAAGTCCCGGCCGACCAGCTCGATCAATCCTTCAATCGCAAGACCGTCCGTCAGCGTATCGCCATCGTCGCGGCGGGACCGATTGCCAACTTCCTGCTGGCCATGGTGTTTTTCTGGGGCCTGGCCATGCTGGGCAGCGAGCAGGTGCGTCCGGTCATTGGTGGGGTAGAGGCCGGCAGCGTTGCCGCCCGTGCCGGGCTGGGTGCCGGGCAGGAAATCGTTGCCATCGATGGGGAGCCGACGTCCGGCTGGGCGGCGGTCAATCTGCAATTGGTACGGCGCCTGGGTGAGAGCGGTTCGTTGCAACTGATGGTGCGTGAGCAGGGTTCCACGGTGGATTCGCCTCGCGAACTGATCCTGGACAACTGGCTCAAGGGTGCCGATGAGCCGGATCCGATCCGCTCCCTGGGGATCAAGCCATGGCGTCCGGCGTTGCCGCCGATCCTCGCCGAGCTCGATCCGAAAGGCCCGGCCCACGCCGCAGGCCTGAAGACCGGCGACCGCTTGCTGGCGCTCGACGGCCAGCCGGTCAGCGACTGGCAGCAGGTGGTCGATTCGGTTCGTGTACGTCCTGATACTAAAATTGTGCTGCGCGTCGAGCGCGACGGTGCTCCAATCGACGTCCCGGTGACCCTGGCCGCCCGTGGCGAGAGCAAGGCGCCGACCGGTTACCTGGGGGCGGGTGTCAAGGCGGTCGACTGGCCGCCGGAAATGATCCGTGAGGTCAGCTTCGGCCCTGTGGCGGCGATTGGCGAGGGTGCGCGGCGTACCTGGACCATGAGCATCCTGACGCTGGACTCGCTCAAGAAAATGTTGTTCGGCGAGCTCTCGGTAAAAAACTTGAGTGGACCGATAACCATTGCTAAAGTGGCGGGCGCTTCTGCCCAGTCGGGCGTTGCTGATTTCCTGAATTTCCTTGCTTATCTGAGCATTAGCCTGGGGGTTCTGAATTTGTTGCCCATCCCGGTACTGGATGGGGGGCATCTGCTGTTTTATCTGATCGAGTGGGCGCGTGGTCGTCCCTTGTCGGATCGGGTGCAGGGTTGGGGGATACAGATCGGTATCAGCTTGGTGGTCGGGGTCATGTTGCTTGCCCTCGTCAACGATCTGGGTCGTCTGTAACGCTTCGCTGAATTGCGAATCTGCCGCATTTTGCGGCAGTTTGTTTATTGCCAGTTGGAATAAGAAAGGACTTCATGAAACGTCTGCTGCTAACTGCGGTTCTCACCGTATTGATGATCGCCGAAGTTCACGCCGAGTCCTTCACTATCTCTGATATTCGCGTCAATGGCCTCCAGCGGGTCTCCGCGGGTAGCGTCTTTGGTGCCTTGCCGTTGAACGTCGGCGAGCAGGCGGATGATCGGCGCCTGGTGGAATCCACGCGTGCGCTGTTCAAGACCGGCTTCTTTCAAGATATCCAACTGGGCCGTGACGGCAATGTCCTGGTCATCACCGTTGTCGAGCGTCCGTCGGTCGCCAGTATCGAGATCGAGGGCAACAAGGCGATCTCCACTGAAGACCTGATGAAGGGCCTCAAGCAATCCGGTCTGGCCGAAGGCGAGATCTTCCAGCGCGCCACCCTCGAAGGTGTACGTAACGAGCTGCAACGCCAGTACGTTGCCCAGGGCCGCTACTCGGCCACCGTCGACACCGAAGTGGTGCCGCAGCCGCGCAACCGCGTCGGCCTGAAGGTCAATATCAACGAAGGCACCGTGGCGGCCATCCAGCACATCAACGTGGTGGGCAACACGGTTTTCCCTGAAGAAGACCTGGTCGACCTGTTCGAGCTCAAGACCACCAACTGGCTGTCGTTCTTCAAGAACGACGACAAGTACGCCCGTGAAAAACTCTCCGGTGACCTGGAGCGTCTGCGTTCCTACTACCTGGACCGTGGCTACATCAACATGGACATCGCTTCGACCCAGGTGTCCATCACCCCGGACAAGAAGCACGTCTACATTACCGTCAACGTCAACGAAGGCGACAAGTACACCGTTCGTGACGTCAAGCTCAGCGGTGACCTGAAGGTCCCTGAAGACCAGGTCAAGTCGCTGCTGCTGGTGCAGAAGGGCCAGGTGTTCTCGCGCAAGCTGATGACCACCACGTCCGAGCTGATCACCCGTCGCCTGGGTAACGAGGGCTACACCTTCGCCAACGTCAACGGCGTGCCACAGCCGCACGATGAAGACCACACCGTCGACATCACCTTCGCCGTGGACCCGGGCAAGCGTGCCTACGTCAACCGTATCAACTTCCGTGGCAACACCAAGTCCGAAGACGAAGTGCTGCGCCGTGAAATGCGCCAGATGGAAGGTGGCTGGGCGTCGACCTACCTGATCGACCAGTCCAAGACCCGCCTGGAGCGCCTGGGCTTCTTCAAGGAAGTCAACGTCGAGACCCCGGCCGTGCCGGGCGTCGATGACCAGGTCGATGTGAACTACAGCGTCGAAGAGCAGGCTTCCGGCTCGATCACTGCCAGCGTCGGTTTTGCCCAGAGCGCCGGCCTGATCCTCGGTGGCTCGATCACCCAGAACAACTTCCTGGGTACCGGTAACAAGGTCAGCATCGGCTTGACCCGCAGCGAATACCAGACCCGCTACAACTTCGGTTACGTGGACCCCTACTGGACCGCTGATGGTGTGAGCCTGGGCTACAACGCCTTCTATCGCACCACTGACTATGACGAGCTCGATTCCGATGTCTCCAGCTATGCAGTAGACAGCTTGGGTGCCGGCGTCAACGTGGGTTATCCAATCAGCGAGACTTCGCGGCTTACATTCGGTCTCACTGCCCAGCAGGATGAGATCAGCACTGGCCGCTATACCGTTGACGAGATCTTCGATTTTGTCGAGAAGGAAGGCGACAAGTACCTGAACTTCAAGGCCTCTGCCGGTTGGTCCGAGTCGACCTTGAACAAAGGTGTGTTGGCAACCCGTGGTCATTCCCAGAGCCTGGTATTGGAAACGACCACCCCTGGCAGTGACCTCTCGTTCTTCAAGCTCGATTATCGCGGCCAACTGTTCCAGCCGCTGTCTGACAACTACACCATGCGCCTGCACACCGAGCTGGGCTATGGCGATGGTTACGGCTCGACTGATGGCCTGCCGTTCTACGAGAACTACTATGCTGGTGGTTTCAACTCGGTTCGTGGCTTCAAGGACAGTACCCTGGGCCCGCGCAGTACGCCGAGCCGGGGTGCAGCTGTTACAGGCAACCAGGGGACCATCGCGGACCCGGATCAGGATCCGCTGCCATTTGGTGGCAACGTCCTCATCCAGGGCGGCGCCGAACTCCTGTTCCCGATGCCGTTTGTCAAAGATCAGCGCTCCTTGCGTACCTCGGTATTCTGGGATGTGGGTAACGTATTCAACTCCAGTTGCGATGACACCACCAACGCCAACGGCACCCGGTCCAATGCTAAGTGCAACGACATCAGCCTGAGCAACCTGGCCAGCTCCGTGGGTGTGGGCGTGACCTGGGTTACCGCACTGGGCCCCTTGAGCTTCGCATTGGCGATGCCGATCAAGAAGCCGGATGACGCTGAAACCCAAGTGTTCCAATTCTCCCTCGGCCAGACGTTCTAAGCGTTTGACCCAAGATAACGACAATGGATTTTGTAGGAGTACATCGTGCGTAAGTTGACTCAATTGGTTCTCCTGGCGACCGTACTGGTCGCAGGTCCGGCTTTTGCCGACATGAAGATCGCCGTACTGAATTATCAGATGGCCCTGCTGGAATCCGACGCGGCGAAGAAATACGCCGTGGATGCGGAGAAGAAATTCGGCCCGCAACTGACCAAGCTCAAGGGCCTGGAAAGCAGCGCCAAGGGCATTCAGGATCGTCTGGTGGCCGGTGGCGACAAGATGGCCCAGGGCGAACGCGAGCGTCTGGAGCTTGAGTTCAAGCAAAAGGCCCGTGACTTTCAGTTCCAGTCCAAGGAGCTGAACGAAGCCAAAGCTGTTGCCGACCGCGAAATGCTCAAGCAACTCAAGCCGAAACTCGACAGCGCTGTGGAAGAAGTCATCAAGAAAGGTGGTTTTGACCTCGTGTTCGAGCGTGGCGCAGTGATTGATGTCAAGCCTCAATACGACATCACGCGCCAGGTGATCGAGCGCATGAATCAGCTGAAGTAATCCATGACAGCGACTATCAAGCTCGGCCAGTTGGCCGAGTTCCTCGGCGCCACCCTGCGTGGTGACCCGGAGAAGGCAATTACTGGGCTAGCCACTTTGCAAGAGGCTGGCCCAGCTCAGTTGAGCTTTCTGGCAAATCCTCAATACCGCAAGTACCTGGCTGACAGCCGGGCGGCCGCGCTGTTGCTCAAGGCAGCTGATGCCGATGGGTTTGTCGGCGATGCCCTGATCGTGCCCGATCCGTACCTGGCGTATGCCCGCATTTCCCATCTGTTCGATCCCAAGCCGAAATCGGCCGCTGGTATTCATCCCAGCGCAGTGATCGCGGCAGATGCCGTGGTTGATCCCACGGCCAGTGTCGGCCCATTCGTGGTCATCGAAAGCGCGGCCCGAATCGGTGCCGGCGTCACGCTGGGTGCCCATTGCGTCATTGGCGCGCGCAGCGAGATCGGCGAAGGCGGTTGGCTGGCGCCACGGGTCACCCTGTACCACGATGTGCGCATCGGCAAGCGGGTCGTGATTCAGTCCGGCGCAGTGCTGGGCGGCGAAGGGTTCGGGTTTGCCAACGAGAAGGGCATCTGGCAAAAGATCGCCCAGATCGGCGGCGTCACCGTTGGCGACGACGTCGAGATTGGCGTCAACACCGCGATCGACCGCGGCGCCCTGGCCGACACGGTCATCGGCAATGGCGTCAAGCTCGACAACCAGATCCAGATCGCCCACAACGTCCAGGTCGGTGACCACACCGCCATGGCCGCCTGCGTGGGCATCTCCGGCAGCACCAAGATCGGCAAGCACTGCATGCTCGCCGGTGGCGTGGGGCTGGTGGGCCATATCGATATCTGTGACAACGTGTTCCTGACCGGGATGACCATGGTGACCCACTCGATTACCGAGGCAGGTGCCTACTCTTCCGGTACGGCCATGCAGCCGGCAGCCGAATGGCGCAAGAGCGCGGCGCGTATCCGCCAGCTCGACGACATCGCGCGACGCCTCAAGCAGGTGGAAAAGCGTGTAGGGGACGTGACCCCTGGCGGTAATGCTTCATCAGATGGCTGATACCATTTCCATATCAAGTGTGCACAGCCGTTAGGGCATCTTGATTTGCTAGCGGAGTGCGCGTCACTCGTGCGCTTCCAATCTTTACATAGGCTTCCCCCCGAAATGATGGACATCAACGAGATTCGCGAATACCTGCCTCACCGTTACCCGTTCCTGCTGGTGGATCGGGTGGTGGACCTGGACGTTGAAGGCAAGCGCATTCGCGCCTACAAGAATGTCAGCATCAACGAGCCGTTCTTCAATGGTCACTTCCCCGCGCATCCAATCATGCCGGGCGTGCTGATCATCGAGGCAATGGCTCAGGCTGCCGGGATCCTTGGTTTCAAAATGCTCGACGTAAAGCCTGCCGACGGCACGCTCTACTACTTCGTCGGTTCCGACAAGCTGCGCTTCCGCCAGCCGGTCACCCCGGGTGATCAGTTGATCCTCGAAGCCAAGTTCATCAGTTGCAAGCGCCAGATCTGGAAGTTCGAATGCCAGGCTTCGGTCGACGGCAAGCCAGTCTGCTCCGCTGAAATCATCTGTGCGGAACGCAAGCTATGAGTTTGATTGACCCTCGCGCAATCATCGATCCGACGGCCGTCCTGGCCGCCGATGTCGAGGTCGGCCCGTGGTCGATCGTCGGCGCTGGTGTGGAAATCGGCGAGGGTACGGTGATCGGTCCTCACGTAATTCTCAAGGGACCGACCCGGATTGGTCGACACAATCGCATCTACCAGTTTTCTTCGGTAGGCGAGGACACGCCCGATCTCAAGTACAAAGGTGAAGAGACCCGTCTGGTCATCGGCGATCACAACGTGATCCGCGAAGGCGTGACGATTCACCGTGGCACCGTTCAGGATCGCTGCGAAACGACCCTGGGCGACCACAACCTGATCATGGCCTACGCGCACATCGGCCATGACAGCGTGATTGGCAACCATTGCATCCTGGTCAACAACACCGCGCTGGCCGGCCATGTGCACGTGGATGATTGGGCGATCCTGTCCGGGTTCACCCTGGTGCACCAGTATTGCCATATCGGCGCCCACAGCTTCTCTGGCATGGGCACCGCCATCGGCAAGGACGTCCCGGCCTATGTCACGGTGTTCGGCAACCCGGCCGAAGCCCGCAGCATGAACTTCGAAGGCATGCGCCGTCGTGGGTTCAGCGAAGAGGCGATTACGGCGCTGCGTCGCGCCTACAAAGTCGTGTATCGCCAGGGCTTGACGGTCGAGCAGGCACTCGCCGAACTGGCCGAGGCTTCGGCGCAATACCCCGAAGTCGCGATCTTCCGTGACTCCATCCAGTCTTCGACCCGCGGCATCACTCGCTGACCATGGCTAATTTGCGTGTTGCACTGGTGGCGGGGGAGGCTTCCGGTGACATTCTGGGCGCCGGTCTGATGCGCGCGCTCAAGGCGCAGCATCCCGCTGTCGAATTCATTGGTGTTGGCGGGCCGTTGATGGAGGCCGAAGGCCTGACGTCCTATTTCCCGATGGAACGCCTGTCGGTGATGGGCCTGGTGGAAGTGCTCGGGCGCTTGCGCGAGTTGCTGGCCCGGCGCAAAAAGCTGATCCAGACCCTGATCGACGAAAAGCCGGATGTGTTCATCGGCATCGATGCGCCGGATTTCACCCTCAATATCGAACTCAAGCTACGTCAGGCCGGGATCAAGACCGTGCATTACGTCAGCCCGTCGGTCTGGGCCTGGCGGCAGAAGCGGGTGCTGAAGATTCGCGAAGGTTGCGACCTGATGCTGACGCTGCTGCCGTTCGAAGCCCGGTTCTATGAAGAGAAGGGCGTGCCGGTGCGGTTTGTCGGGCACACCCTGGCCGATACCATTCCTCTGGAAGCCGACCGCGATGCGGCCCGCCAGGCGTTAGGCCTGCCCGAGGGACCACTGGTGGCCTTGATGCCCGGCAGCCGGGGCGGCGAAGTGAGTCGCCTGGGCGGTCTGTTTTTCGACGCTGCCGAGCGCCTTCGGGCGCTGCGCCCCGGTGTACGTTTTGTCCTGCCATGTGCCAGTGCGCCGCGTCGCGCCCAGTTGGAAGCGCTGCTGGTTGGCCGCGATTTGCCGGTGACGCTGCTCGACGGTCGTTCCCACGAAGCGTTGGCGGCCTGCGATGCGGTGTTGATTGCCTCCGGCACGGCTACCCTTGAGGCGCTGTTGTATAAGCGCCCGATGGTGGTCGCCTATCGCCTGGCGCCGCTGACGTTCTGGATTCTCAAACGCATGGTCAAGAGCCCCTACGTGTCCTTGCCGAACCTGTTGGCCCAGCGCTTGTTGGTGCCGGAGCTGCTGCAGGATGACGCGACCGCCGAGGCGCTGGCCACCACGTTGTTGCCCTTGATCGATGGCGGCGAGGAACAGACTCGGGGCTTTGATGAAATCCACCGTACCTTGCGTCGTGATGCTTCCAACCAGGCGGCTGACGCGGTACTGACCCTGATTGGCGCAAAACCATGAGCAACTCAAAGCTACAGATGGGCCTGGATTTCAACCTGGTCGCCGAAGTGGAAGAACTGGTGGCGGGTGTCGATGAGGTGGGTCGCGGCCCGTTGTGCGGCGCGGTGGTGACGGCCGCGGTGATTCTCGACCCGAAGCGGCCGATCCTGGGCCTCAACGATTCGAAGAAACTCACGCAAGCCCGTCGCGAAAAGCTCTACGACGAGATCTGCGAGAAAGCCCTGAGCTGGTGCATCGCCCGGGCCGAAGTCGAAGAAATAGATGAACTCAATATCCTGCACGCCACCATGCTTGCCATGCAGCGTGCGGTGCAGGGCCTGCACATCACGCCGAAACTGGCGATGATCGATGGCAATCGCTGCCCGAAACTGTCGATGCGCGCCGAAGCGGTGGTCCAGGGCGACGCCAAGGTGCCGGCCATCGCGGCGGCCTCGATCCTGGCGAAGGTCAGCCGTGACCGGGAAATGGCCGCCTTCGAATTGATTTACCCGGGCTATGGCATCGGCGGCCACAAGGGTTATCCGACCCCCGTTCATCTCGAAGCCCTGGCGCGCCTTGGGCCAACGCCGATCCACAGGCGTTCGTTCGCGCCGGTGCGGCTGGCTTATGAGGCGCGTGGTGGCTTGATCGTGGGTAATCAGGCTACGGTCTCTTGATGCAGGCTTTTGTGGCGAGGGGATTTATCCCCGCTGGGCTGCGAAGCAGCCCCAAAGCCCATCAGGCACCGGGTTGTCAGCTAAAGGGCCGCTTCGCGCCCCAGCGGGGATAAATCCCCTCGCCACAAAGGCAGTATTTGCCAGGCAGAAGACTCATGGCTGATGTTTTACCCAAGGCCCGGTACAATCCGGGCCTTGTTGTTTTCATGACTTAACGCAGGATCACTATGCCGGCTTCATTCGTTCATCTACGCCTGCACACTGAATACTCCCTGGTCGACGGTCTGGTGCGGATCAAGCCCCTGGTCAAGACCCTGGTGGGCATGAACATGCCTGCCGTGGCGGTCACCGACCAGAACAACATGTGTTCGCTGGTCAAGTTCTACAAGGCCGCCATGGGCGCCGGGATCAAGCCGATCTGTGGCGCCGACCTGTGGCTGTCGAACAAGGACCCGGACGCACCGCTGAGCCGTATCAGCCTGTTGGTGATGAACGCCCTGGGTTATCGCAACCTCACCGAGCTGATCTCCCGCGGCTTTATCGACGGCCAGCGCAACGGCTCGATCATCATCGAGCGCGAGTGGGTGGCCGAGGCCAGCGAAGGGCTGATCATGCTGTCGGCGGCCAAGGAAGGTGAAATCGGCCTGGCCCTGCTCAGTGGCAATCCCGAGGAAGCCGAGACCCTGGCCCGTGACTGGATGTCGGTGTTCCCGGATCGCTTCTACATCGAAGTGCAGCGCACCAATCGTCCCAATGATGAAGAACACCTGCATGCCGCCGTAGCCCTGGCCGACAAGATCGGCGCGCCGCTGGTGGCGACCAACGATGTGCGCTTTATCAAGCAGGACGACTTCGAAGCCCACGAAACCCGTGTCTGCATCGGTGAGGGCCGGGCCCTCGACGATCCGCGGCGGTCGAAGAACTACAGCAACCAGCAATACCTCAAGAGCGCCGAGGAAATGGCCGAGTTGTTCAGCGACCTGCCCGAGGCGCTGGAAAACACCGTCGAGATTGCCAAGCGCTGCAACATCGACGTGAAGCTGGGCAAACACTTCCTGCCCAACTTCCCGATTCCCGATGGCATGACCATCGACGAGTATTTCCGCAAAGTGTCCTTCGACGGTCTTGAGGAGCGCCTCAGCGTCCTGCTGCCCAAGGACACCACCGAAGATTACGAAGCCAAGCGCCAGGTCTATGTCGATCGGTTGAATTTCGAGCTGGATATCATCATCCAGATGGGCTTCCCCGGTTACTTCCTGATCGTGATGGACTTCATCCAGTGGGCCAAGAGCAACGGCGTGCCGGTGGGCCCAGGCCGTGGGTCGGGTGCCGGGTCGCTGGTGGCCTATGTGCAGAAGATCACCGACCTCGACCCGCTGGAATATGACCTGCTGTTCGAACGTTTCCTCAACCCGGAACGGGTATCCATGCCCGACTTCGACGTCGACTTCTGCATGGACGGTCGCGACCGGGTGATCGACTACGTGGCCGAGAAATATGGCCGCAACGCTGTGAGCCAGATCATCACCTTCGGTTCCATGGCCGCCAAGGCGGTGGTGCGTGACGTCGCGCGGGTGCAGGGAAAGTCCTACGGTTTGGCGGATCGTCTGTCGAAGATGATTCCGTTCGAAGTCGGCATGACCCTGGAGAAGGCCTACGAGCAGGAAGAAATCCTGCGGGACTTCATCAAGGTCGACGAAGAAGCCGCGGAAATCTGGGAGATGGCCCGCAAGCTCGAAGGCGTGGTGCGTAACGTCGGCAAGCACGCCGGGGGCGTGGTGATCGCACCGACCAAGCTGACTGACTTCTCGCCGATCTATTGCGATGAAGAAGGCGACGGCCTGGTGACCCAGTTCGACAAGGATGACGTCGAGGCGGCGGGCCTGGTGAAGTTCGACTTCCTCGGCCTGCGGACCCTGACCATCATTGACTGGGCGCTGAAAACCATCAACCGTGAGCGGGCCAAGGTCGGCGAAGAGCCGCTGGACATTGCCTTCATCCCGCTGGATGACAAGCCGACCTACAGCCTGCTGCAAAAAGCCGAAACCACGGCGGTGTTCCAGCTTGAATCCCGGGGCATGAAGGAGCTGATCAAAAAGCTCAAGCCCGACTGCCTGGAAGACCTGATCGCACTGGTGGCCCTGTTCCGTCCGGGCCCGTTGCAGTCGGGCATGGTGGATGACTTCATCAACCGTAAGCACGGTCGCGCCGAGCTGGCGTACCCGCACTCGGATTATCAGTACGAAGGCTTGAAACCGGTGCTGGCACCGACCTACGGCATCATCCTGTATCAGGAACAGGTGATGCAGATTGCCCAGGTCATGGCCGGTTATACCCTCGGCGGTGCGGACATGCTGCGCCGGGCCATGGGTAAGAAAAAGCCCGAGGAAATGGCCAAGCAACGCGGCGGTTTCATTGAGGGTTGCGCCACCAACGGCATCGACCCTGACCTGGCCGGTAACATTTTCGACCTGGTGGAAAAGTTCGCCGGCTACGGCTTCAACAAATCCCACTCCGCCGCCTATGGCCTGGTGTCGTACCAGACCGCGTGGCTGAAGGCGCATTACCCGGCGCCGTTCATGGCCGCGGTACTGTCGGCGGATATGCACAACACCGACAAGGTCGTGACCTTGATCGAAGAAGTGCGGACCATGAAGCTGCGCCTCGACGCACCGGACGTGAACGCTTCGGAGTTCAAGTTCACGGTGAACGACGAAGGCCGCATCATTTACGGCCTGGGCGCGATCAAGGGCGTGGGCGAGGGGCCGGTGGAAGCCATCACCGAAGCGCGCCAGGACGGGCCGTTCAAGGACCTGTTCGATTTCTGCGCCCGGGTTGACCTCAAGCGCATCAACAAGCGCACCCTCGACGGTTTGATCCGCAGTGGTGCCCTGGACCGGCTGGGGCCTTACTTCCAGGATGAGCCCAAGGCCTACCAGGCCAACATCGACCGCAACCGCGCGGTGTTGCTGGCGGCGATGGAGGAGGCGATCAAGGCCGCCGAACAGACTGCCCGTACCCATGACAGCGGCCACGCCGACCTGTTTGGCGGGCTGTTCGTCGAAGAAGACGCCGATGTCTATGGCAATCATCGCAAGGCCAAGGAGCTGACCCTCAAGGAGCGCCTCAAGGGTGAGAAAGACACCTTGGGCCTGTACCTCACCGGTCACCCGATCGACGAGTACGAAGGTGAGATCCGCCGCTTCGCCCGTCAGCGCATCATCGACCTCAAGCCGGCGCGCGACACGCAAACCGTCGCTGGCATGATCATCGCCCTGCGGGTGATGAAGAACAAAAAGGGCGACAAGATGGGCTTCATCACCCTCGACGACCGCTCCGGGCGCATCGAGGCCTCATTGTTCGCCGATGCGTTCCACTCGGCGCAGTCGCTGTTGCAGACCGATGCGATGGTGGTGGTGGAAGGCGAGGTCAGCAACGATGATTTTTCCGGTGGCCTGCGGCTGCGGGTCAAGCGGGTAATGAGCATGGAAGATGCCCGTACCAACCTGGCCGAAAGCCTGCGCCTGAAGTTGCAGACCCAGGATCTCAAGGGCGATCAGCTACGCTGGTTGGGTGAATTGTTCAAGCGCCATCGCGGTGCCTGCCCGATCACCATGGAGTACGTACGCCCCGATGCCAAGGCTGTGTTGCAGTTCGGTGAAGGCTGGCGGATCGATCCGGCGGATGCGTTGATTCAAGCCTTGCGTGACCAGTTCGGCAAAGACAACGTCTTCCTCCAATACCGTTGACGGCCAGGGGCCATTCCTGAAACCGGAATACCCCTGATCTCGACCCGAATTTTTAATCTCGACCTGAACGCGCCTCTCCCTTAAGGTAGGCGCGAATAGACAACCGGCCGGCCCAAGCTCTCTTGGACGTCGACCCAAGACGGACGCCTATGAACCCGAATTTTCTAGATTTCGAACAGCCGATCGCCGACCTGCAAGCCAAGATCGAAGAGTTGCGCTTGGTCGGTAATGACAATTCGCTGAATATCGGCGATGAAATCTCTCGTCTGCAAGACAAAAGCCGCACGCTGACCGAAGACATCTTCGGCAAGCTGACCAGCTGGCAGATCGCCCGCCTGGCGCGTCATCCACGTCGTCCCTACACCCTGGACTACATCGACCACATCTTCACCGAGTTCGATGAGCTGCATGGCGACCGTCACTTCTCCGACGACGCCGCGATCGTCGGCGGTGTCGCCCGTCTGGACGACCAGCCGGTGATGGTTATCGGCCATCAGAAAGGCCGCGAAGTGCGCGAGAAAGTGCGCCGCAACTTCGGCATGCCGCGTCCGGAAGGCTACCGCAAGGCCTGCCGCCTGATGGAAATGGCCGAGCGCTTCAAGATGCCGATCCTGACCTTCATCGACACGCCGGGCGCCTACCCGGGCATCGACGCCGAAGAGCGCAACCAGAGCGAAGCGATTGCCTGGAACCTGCGCGTCATGGCGCGTCTGAAAACCCCGATCATCGCCACTGTAATTGGCGAGGGTGGTTCCGGCGGTGCACTGGCTATCGGCGTCTGCGACCAGTTGAACATGCTGCAATATTCCACCTATGCGGTGATCTCGCCGGAAGGCTGCGCCTCGATCCTGTGGAAAACCGCCGAGAAGGCGCCGGATGCTGCTGAGGCCATGGGCATTACCGCCGAGCGTCTCAAAGGCCTGGGCATCGTCGACAAAGTGATCAACGAGCCAGTCGGCGGCGCTCACCGCGACCCGGCTGCAGCGGCGGCACTGATCCGCGCCGAGCTGAGCTCGCAACTGTCGATGCTCAAGAAGTTCGACAACGAAGCGCTGCTGGCTCGTCGCTACGAGCGGTTGATGAGCTACGGCCTCTGATCTGACCAAGCTTCCAGCAGCTGTGGGGGAGCCAATGTGGGAGCGGGCTTGCTCGCGAAAGCGGTTTAACATTCAACCTATGTGTTGACTGATTCACCGCCTTCGCGAGCAAGCCCGCTCCCACATTTGATTTGTGCCAAGGCTGAAACCCATGAACGCAAGCAACGATCTGCCAAGCCGCCTGCTTACCCAGCTCATTCCCTGGCGCAACGCCGCCACCTGGCGCATAGCCTTCTCCGGCGGCCTCGACTCCACCGTCCTGCTGCACCTGCTCGTAACCCTTTCGCAACGCGAACCCTTGCCCGCATTGAGTGCTATCCATGTGCATCACGGCCTCCAGGCGGTGGCCGAGGCGTGGCCGGACCATTGCCGCACCGTCTGCGAGGGTCTTGGGGTGTCGTTGCAAGTGATTAATGTGCAAGTCCGGCCCGGTGCCAGCGTCGAGCGCGCCGCCCGGGAGGCGCGCTATGAAGCCTTTGTGGCGGCAACGCACAGCAATGAAGTACTGCTCACCGCCCAGCATCGCGATGACCAGGCCGAAACCCTGCTGTTTCGCCTGCTAAGGGGCGCGGGGGTGAAGGGCTTGGCGGCGATGCCACGGCAGCGTCCTTTGGGCCAGGGGCATTTGCTGCGACCGTTGCTTGATGTGTCCCGCGCAGAGCTGGAAGCCTATGCGACACAACAGGGCTTGAGCTGGATCGAAGACCCGTCCAACGACGACCATCGGTACGCGCGCAATTACCTGCGCCAGCGAGTTTTTCCAGTGTTGGCCGAGCAATGGCCGCAAGCCTCGGCGACCCTGGCGCGCAGCGCTGCGCACATGGGGGAAGCCCAAGGCTTGCTGGACGATTTGGCGCGGATCGACCTGACCCAGGCCGCGACCGCGGGCGCGTTCGACTGGCTCGGGCTGCAATCCCTGGCGCTGGCGCCTTTGCGGGCGTTGTCGCCGGCCCGTCAGCGCAACGCCTTGAGTCACTGGCTGGCACCGATGACCCTGCTGCCCGACAGCGATCACTGGTCGGGCTGGGACTCGCTGCGCGATGCCGCCGATGATGCACGACCGATCTGGCGACTGGCCGGCGGCGAGCTGCACCGCGCCGCCGGGCGGGTCTGGTGGTTATCCGACCACTGGCTATGTTCGCTGCCAGGCACCGTCGACTGGGCTGATCCGACGGTTGGGCTGAGCTTGCCGGACAACGGTCGGGTGGTGCTCGACGGCACGCCGCCTGCGGGACCGCTTTGCGTACGCTATCGTCAAGGCGGCGAGGTGATGGCGTTAGCGGGTCGTGGTCATCGCGACCTCAAGCGTTTGCTCAATGAAAAGGCCGTGCCGGCGTTCGTTCGCGGCCGATTGCCGCTGCTCTATCAGGGCCAGCAATTGCTGGCGGTGGCCAACCTGGCCGGGCTCGATGCACAGGCTGATGGCAGTTGGCAATTGATCTGGACGCCAGGAAGCCAAGATCTGGGTTTGAGCTGAATGGGGCTTTCCGGTAGACTACGCTCCCTTCTTGATACAACTTCTGTGGATTCGCCTGAATTGCAGGAGTTGCCGATTACCAAGCAGTCTTTGCTGGGCGATTCCAAAAAATGTGTAGCGAGCAACGTACCGGTGATTTCACTTCCGGTCTGTCCCAACGCGGCGGTTTTTTTGAAAGGTGCACTGTGATTAATGCAGGTGATCGGGGGCTTCGGCCTTCCTTCGCTTTCCCCGGCGGCTCGGACCGCTTTAACGCAGACTTCTAGGGTTTTTCATGACGCGCTACATATTCGTCACGGGCGGTGTTGTTTCTTCATTGGGGAAAGGCATTGCCTCGGCTTCATTGGCGGCCATCCTGGAGGCGCGGGGACTTAAGGTCACCATGCTCAAGCTGGACCCGTACATCAACGTTGACCCGGGCACCATGAGCCCGTTCCAGCACGGTGAAGTGTTCGTCACCCACGACGGCGCCGAGACCGACCTGGACCTGGGCCACTACGAGCGGTTCATCCGCACGACCATGACCCAGAACAACAACTTCACCACCGGCCGTGTCTACGAACACGTGCTGCGCAAGGAGCGTCGTGGTGACTACCTGGGCGCGACCATCCAGGTCATCCCGCACATCACCGACGAAATCAAGCGCCGCATCATCAAGGGTGCTGGCGATGCCGACGTGGCGATGGTCGAAATCGGCGGCACCGTGGGCGACATCGAGTCCCAGCCGTTCCTCGAAGCCATCCGCCAGTTGCGTTTCGAAATCGGCGCCAAGCGCGCGATGCTGATGCACCTGACACTGGTGCCGTACATCGCCACGGCCGGCGAAACCAAGACCAAGCCCACCCAGCACTCGGTCAAGGAACTGCGTTCCATCGGCCTGCAGCCGGACGTGCTGATCTGCCGCTCCGATCACCCGATCGACATCTCGTCGCGTCGCAAGATCGCCCAGTTCACCAACGTTGAAGAGCGCGCGGTCATCGGCCTGGAAGACGCCGACACCATCTACAAGATCCCGGGCATCCTGCACTCCCAGGGCCTGGACGACTTCGTCGTCGAGCGCTTCGGCCTGCAATGCGCCAGCGCCGACCTCTCGGAATGGGAAGCCGTGGTCGATGCCAAGCTCAACCCGGAACACGAAGTCACCATCGCCATGGTCGGCAAGTACATGGAGCTGCTGGACGCCTACAAGTCGTTGATCGAGGCGATGAGCCACGCCGGTATCAGCAACCGCACCAAGGTCAACCTGCGCTACATCGATTCCGAAGACATCGAGAACCAGGGCACCGGCCTGCTCGAAGGCGCCGATGCGATCCTCGTGCCGGGCGGTTTCGGCCTGCGGGGCGTGGAAGGCAAGATCACTGCCGTGCAATACGCTCGCGAAAACAAGGTGCCTTACCTGGGTATCTGCCTGGGCATGCAAGTGGCGGTCATCGAGTTCGCCCGTAACGTGCTGGGCTGGAAAGACGCCAACTCCACCGAATTCGATCGTGCCAGCGGCCATCCGGTCGTGGGCCTGATCACCGAGTGGGAAGATGCCACCGGTGCCGTGGAAGTGCGTACCGAAAGCTCGGACCTGGGCGGCACCATGCGTCTCGGCGCCCAGGATTGCCTGCTGGAAGCTGGCTCCAAGGTGCACGATTGCTACGCCAAGGATGTGATCGTCGAGCGTCACCGTCATCGCTACGAAGTGAACAACAACCTGCTGCCGCAGTTGATCGAAGCCGGCCTGAAAATCTCCGGTCGTTCCGGTGACGGCGCGCTGGTCGAAGTGGTCGAGGCTCCGGATCACCCATGGTTCGTCGCCTGCCAGTTCCACCCCGAGTTCACCTCGACGCCACGGGACGGTCATCCATTGTTCAGTGGTTTCGTGAAGGCCGCTTTGGCTCAACACCAGAAAAAGGCATAAGACGATGGCCCAGAAGATCATTCGTGTCGGCGACATCGAGATTGCCAACGACAAGCCCATGGTGCTGTTTGGCGGCATGAACGTGCTGGAAAGCCGCGACATGGCGATGCAGGTCTGCGAGGAGTACGTGAAGGTCACCCAGAAACTGGGTATCCCTTACGTGTTCAAGGCCAGCTTCGACAAGGCCAACCGTTCGTCCGTGACGTCCTACCGTGGCCCGGGCCTGGAAGAAGGCATGCGGATCTTCCAGGACATCAAGCAAGCCTTTGGCGTGCCGATCATCACCGACGTCCACGAGCCGGCCCAGGCCGCGGTCGTCGCCGAGGTCTGCGACATCATCCAGCTGCCGGCCTTCCTGTCGCGCCAGACCGACCTGGTGGTGGCGATGGCCAAGACCGGTGCGGTGATCAACATCAAGAAAGCCCAGTTCCTCGCACCCCAGGAGATGAAACACATCCTGAGCAAGTGCGAAGAAGCCGGTAATGACCAGTTGATCCTCTGCGAGCGCGGTTCGAGCTTCGGCTACAACAACCTGGTAGTGGACATGCTCGGCTTCGGCATCATGAAGCAGTTCGAATACCCGGTGTTCTTCGACGTGACGCACGCCTTGCAGATGCCGGGCGGTCGTTCCGACTCCGCTGGCGGTCGTCGCGCCCAGGTGACCGACCTGGCTAAGGCTGGCATCAGCCAATCCCTGGCTGGCCTGTTCCTTGAAGCCCACCCGGATCCGGACAATGCCAAGTGCGACGGCCCTTGTGCCTTGCGCTTGAACAAGCTGGAACCTTTCCTGTCTCAGCTCAAGGCGTTGGACGAGCTGGTCAAGAGTTTTCCGACGATAGAAACCGCGTAACGCGGTTTTCTCCGGTAAAGTACCGCTCGATTATCGCTCTGGCCCGCTGGCCGCACTGCTCTTGTGGGAGCATGGCTTGCCAGCGATGGCGTCCTTGAGGTCCCCATCGCCGGTAGTTCGTGCTCTTGTGGCGAGGGAGCTTGCTCCCGCTGGAGTGCGAAGCGCTCCCATTCGGTCTGTTTTGGCTGAATCGCCGCTGAGGGTGAGCAAGTTTTCTGCAACGTTCTAGTCAACTTTGGAGTGTTTACAACAATGGCAAAAATCGTCGACATCAAAGGTCGTGAAGTTCTCGACTCCCGTGGCAACCCCACTGTTGAAGCGGACGTGCTTCTCGACAACGGCATCATCGGCAGCGCCTGCGCGCCGTCCGGTGCTTCCACTGGCTCGCGCGAAGCGCTGGAGCTGCGTGATGGCGACAAGAGCCGTTACCTGGGCAAAGGCGTGCTCAAAGCCGTCGCCAACATCAACGGTCCGATCCGCGAGCTGTTGCTGGGCAAGGATCCTGCCGACCAGAAAGCCCTCGATCACGCGATGATCAAGCTCGACGGTACCGAAAACAAAGGCACCCTGGGCGCCAACGCGATCCTCGCCGTGTCCCTGGCCGCTGCCAAGGCCGCTGCCCAGGATCAGGACCTGCCGCTGTACGCTCACATCGCCAACCTCAACGGTACCCCGGGTGTCTACTCGATGCCGGTGCCGATGATGAACATCATCAACGGTGGCGAGCATGCCGATAACAACGTCGACATCCAGGAATTCATGGTGCAGCCGGTCGGCGCCAAGACCTTCTCCGAAGGCCTGCGCATGGGCACCGAGATTTTCCATCACCTCAAGGCTGTGCTCAAAGCCCGTGGCCTGAGCACTGCTGTTGGCGACGAAGGCGGTTTCGCACCGAACCTGGCGTCCAACGAAGACGCGCTGAAAGTGATCTCCGAAGCCGTGGCCAACGCTGGCTACAAGCTGGGCACCGACGTGACCCTGGCCTTGGACTGCGCCGCCAGTGAATTCTACGAAGACGGCAAGTACAACCTGTCTGGCGAAGGGCAGGTGTTCACCGCCGAAGGTTTCGCCGACTACCTCAAGGGCCTGACCGAACGTTATCCGATCATCTCCATCGAAGACGGCCTGGACGAGTCCGACTGGGCTGGCTGGAAAATCCTCACCGACAAGATCGGCGAGAAAACCCAGCTGGTGGGTGACGACCTGTTCGTGACCAACACCAAGATCCTGAAAGAAGGCATCGACAAGAAGATTGCCAACTCGATCCTGATCAAGTTCAACCAGATCGGCACCCTGACCGAAACCCTGGAAGCCATCCAGATGGCCAAGGCTGCCGGCTACACCGCCGTGATCTCCCACCGCTCCGGTGAAACCGAAGACTCGACCATTGCCGACCTGGCCGTGGGCACTGCAGCAGGCCAGATCAAGACCGGTTCGCTGTGCCGTTCCGACCGCGTTTCCAAGTACAACCAACTGCTGCGTATCGAAGAGCAATTGAATGGCAAGGCCAAGTACAACGGTCGCGCCGAGTTTCGCGGTTAAGCGGTAAATGATAAAAAGACAGCGGGTTAGGTCGCAAAAGTCGCCATGGCGGCGGTTTTGCCTCTAATCTGATGCCTTATCAAGCACAAGCCTGGGTTCTCCAGGCTTCGTGCTATCAGACGCTTCAAAGTTTGGCATGGCGGTCTTTTTTCACTGGATACCTGATATTCGATGCGCAGTCCCAATTGGTTGTTTCTTGTCTTGCTCCTGTTGCTGGCCGGCCTGCAGTACCGCCTGTGGGTGGGCAATGGCAGCTTTGCGCAAGTGGCCGACCTGACTCAGCAAATTGCCGACCAACACGCCGAAAACGAGGCGCTGCTGGAGCGTAATCGGGTGATGGACGCCGAAGTGACAGAGCTGAAAAAAGGCATGGAGACCGTTGAAGAGCGGGCTCGACATGAACTGGGCATGGTCAAGGAGGGCGAAACCCTCTACCAGTTGGCCCAATGAGTATTCGTTTGCCGGCCTTCTGGGCCGTGATTCCTGCCGCGGGCGTTGGCGCTCGTATGGCCGCGGACCGTCCCAAGCAATATCTGCAGTTGGGCGGACGCACAATTCTTGAACACAGCCTCGGCTGTTTCCTCGATCACCCCACCGTCAAGGGCGTGGTGGTCAGCCTTGCACACGATGATCCCTACTGGCCGACCCTGGCCTGCGCCGGCGACACACGCATCCAGCGCGTCGACGGTGGCGAACAACGTTCCGATTCAGTGCTCAATGCCTTGCTGCACCTGCACGAGCAGGGCGCCGACGATCACGACTGGGTGCTGGTGCACGACGCCGCCCGACCCAACCTGGCCCGAGCCGACCTGGACACACTGCTCAGCGAGTTGGCGAACGACCCGGTTGGCGGTCTGCTGGCCGTCCCGGCGCGCGACACCCTCAAGCGCGTCGACAAACATGGCCGTGTGCTGGAAACCGTTGATCGCAGCGTGATCTGGCAAGCCTACACGCCACAGATGTTCCGCCTCGGCGCCTTGCATCGGGCCTTGGCCGACAGCCTGGTTGCAGACGCGGTGATCACCGACGAAGCGTCTGCCATGGAATGGGCGGGCCAGGCGCCGCGGCTGATCGAAGGGCGAGCCGATAACCTCAAGGTCACCCGGCCGGAAGATCTGGAGTGGTTGCGCCAGCGCTGGGCGAATCGTCGCTAATCAACTCCGTATCTGTTCCAAGACCGCGTCGCGCCCTTCGCGAGCAAGCCCGCTCCCACAAAAGGTCTATGTTGATCATAAAAGTGTGGCCAGACACAGGGCCCGTGTGGGAGCGGGCTTGCTCGCGAAGGCGATCATGCAGGCACCGGATAAACTCCGGACAGAAACTGGCCTAACCCCGATACTCCGGCCGCTCAGCCAAGCCTTCCTTCAAATAATCCACCAACTTGCGCACCTTCGGCGACAGATGCCGCTGCTGCGGGTACAACGCCCACACTGCCGTATTCGGCGGCTGATGAGCCTCCAGCAGCGAGATCAATGCACCACTGTGCAAATGCTCCAGCACGTAATAATCCGGCAGTTGGCATAACCCCACCCCTTGCAGCGCCGCATCGAGCACCGCTTGCCCGCTGTTGCAGCGCCAGTTTCCCTGCACTCGCTGGGAAAATTCCCGCCCGTTCTGCTCCAGTTGCCAGACGTCGGAGCTGCCGATCAGGCAGTTGTGGCGGCTCAGTTCCGACAAACTGTGGGGCCGCCCGTAGCGTTCCAGGTACGAGGGTGAAGCGCACAGGTACATGCGCCGCGGTGCCAGGCGCGTGGCGACCAGGCGGGAGTCCTGCAAGCGACCCAGGCGAATCGCCAGGTCCAGGCCTTCGTGCACCAGGTCCAGAGGGCGGTTGCTCAGTTCGATGTCTACCCGCAACTGCGGGTACAGCCCCATGAACCGCGTTACCAGGGGCACGATAAACCGTTCGCCATAGGCCACGGCACAGGTCATGCGCAGCATGCCCTTGGGTTCGCTGGTGAGATCGCCCACCGCCCGCAGTGCTTCCTCGCGCCCGTCCTGCAGGCGTTGGCAATGCTGCAAAAACGTCTGGCCGGCCTCGGTCAGGGTGACCCGCCGGGTGCTGCGGTAGAGCAATCGTGTCTGCAAGCGCTCTTCAAGCCGTACGATTTGTCGGCTGATGTGGGAGGAAGAGACCCCGAGACGTTCGGCGGCGGCGGTGAATTGACTGCATTCGGCCACGGCGACGAACTCGTCGATCCCTTCCCAGCGGTTATCGGACATGAAGGATTATCCCTATACAGCAATAATGTTTTGCTTTTGATTGGATTATTCATCGTCCGGCGGAGGATTACACTCCCGGTCTTGTTTTTATTTGCTGGAGAGTCCGGATGATCAAGTCGCGCGCTGCCGTTGCCTTCGAGGCCAAGAAACCCCTGGAAATCGTTGAAGTCGACGTCGCCATGCCCAAGGCGGGCGAAGTGCTGTTGCGCGTGGTGGCTTCCGGTGTCTGCCACACCGACGCCTACACCTTGTCGGGCGCCGACCCGGAAGGGATCTTCCCGTCGATCCTCGGTCACGAAGGCGGCGCTATTGTCGAAGCCATCGGCGAAGGCGTGACCTCGGTGGCGGTGGGTGACCATGTGATCCCGCTGTACACACCAGAGTGCGGCCAGTGCAAATTCTGTAAGTCGGGCAAGACCAACCTCTGCCAGGCGATTCGCGCCACCCAGGGCAAAGGCCTGATGCCGGACGGCACTTCGCGCTTTTCCTACAAGGGCGAGACGATTTTCCACTACATGGGCACCTCGACGTTCTCCGAGTACACCGTGCTGCCGGAAATCTCCGTCGCGAAGATTCCAAAAGAAGCGCCGCTGGAAAAAGTCTGCCTGCTGGGTTGTGGCGTCACCACCGGCATCGGCGCGGTACTCAACACCGCCAAGGTCAAGCCGGGTGACACCGTGGCGATCTTCGGCCTGGGCGGCATCGGCCTGTCGGCGGTGATTGGTGCCGTGAAGGCCAAGGCCGCGCGCATCATTGCCATCGACATCAACCCGGCCAAGTTCGAAATCGCCAAGCAACTGGGTGCCACCGATTGCGTCAACCCGAAAGACTTCGACCGTCCGATCCAGGAAGTCATCGTAGATATGACTGATGGCGGCGTGGACTTTTCCTTCGAGTGCATCGGCAATGTCCAGTTGATGCGTGCCGCGCTGGAGTGCTGCCACAAAGGCTGGGGCGAGTCGGTGATCATCGGCGTGGCCGGCGCCGGCCAGGAAATCGCCACCCGTCCCTTCCAGTTGGTGACCGGGCGCGTCTGGCGTGGTTCGGCCTTTGGTGGCGTGCGCGGTCGCAGCGAGTTGCCAAGCTATGTGGCAATGGCCGAGACGGGCGAGATCCCGCTGGATACTTTCATCACCCACACCATGGGCCTGGAAGATATCAACAAGGCGTTCGACCTGATGCATGAAGGCAAGAGCATCCGCACCGTTATCCATTTCTGAGGTCGGTCATGAGTCTGGAAAACATCTCCTGCCAGAAAAGCTTCGGCGGCTGGCACAAACGTTACCGGCACCGTTCCGACGTGCTCGGTTGTGACATGGTGTTTGCCGTGTACCTGCCGCCGCAGGCCGAGCAGGGCGGCAAGTTGCCCGTGCTGTATTGGTTGTCCGGGCTGACCTGCACCGACGAGAACTTCATGCAAAAGGCCGGTGCCCAGCGCATGGCCGCCGAGCTGGGCCTGATCATCGTCGCGCCGGACACCAGCCCTCGTGGCGCCGACGTGCCGGGCGATCCGGACAATGCCTGGGACTTCGGCCTGGGTGCAGGGTTTTATCTGAACGCCACGCAGGATCCATGGGCGCGGCACTATCGGATGCATGACTACGTGGTGCAGGAATTGCCGGCACTCGTCGAAGCGCATTTCCCAGCCTCGGACAAACGCGGCATCAGTGGTCACTCCATGGGCGGCCACGGTGCGCTGGTCTGCGCCTTGCGCAACCCGGGGCGTTACCGTTCGGTGTCGGCTTTTTCGCCGATCAACAATCCGATGGATTGCCCATGGGGCCAGAAGGCTTTCTCCCGTTACCTGGGGGAAGACCGCTCGAAATGGCGGGAATGGGATGCCTGTGCATTGATTGCCGAGGCACAGGAGAAGCTGCCACTGCTGGTGGACCAGGGCGATCGCGATGATTTCCTGGCCAACCAGCTCAAGCCCGAAGCCTTGCAACAGGCGGCCAAGGCTGCCGACCATCCGCTGGAGCTACGCCTGCAACCGGGCTACGACCACAGCTACTTCTTCATCGCCAGCTTCATTGACGACCACTTGCAGCATCATGCGCGCGCTCTAAACGCCTAATGCAGGTAGAATCACGCCCTGACAAAAATCGGGGCGTTTTTTTATGCGTATTGGCCACGGCTACGATGTTCACCGTTTCGCTGAAGGCGACTTCATTACTCTGGGCGGCGTGCGAATCGCACATGGCTTCGGGCTGCTCGCGCATTCTGACGGTGATGTCCTGCTGCACGCCTTGAGCGATGCATTGCTCGGCGCGGCTGCCCTGGGTGACATCGGCAAGCACTTTCCCGACACCGACCCGCAATTCAAGGGCGCCGACAGCCGTGTGCTGCTGCGTCATGTTGTCTCGCTGATCCATGCCAAAGGCTGGAAGGTCGGCAACGTCGATAACACCATCGTTGCCCAAGCCCCCAAGATGGCGCCGCACATCGAAGCGATGCGCCAATTGATTGCCGAGGATCTTCAAGTTGAGTTGGACCAAGTGAACGTAAAAGCCACCACCACCGAGAAGCTGGGCTTCGTCGGTCGCGAAGAAGGCATTGCCGTCCACTCCGTCGCCTTGTTGCTGCGCCCATGACGGAACTGGAACTGTTAGGGCCACGTGCCTACGGTGAGCCGCTGGGCAGTGCGGTACTCAAGGCCACCGCTGAAGATTTCCAGGTCGATGAAGTACTCGATATCCCGTTGACCGGCGATGGCGAGCACCTGTGGATCTGGGTTGAAAAACGTGGCTTGAACACCGAAGAGGCCGCCCGGCGAATCGCCAAGGCGGCTGGCGTGCCGTTGCGCACCGTCAGCTACGCCGGGCTCAAGGACCGTCAGGCCCTGACCCGCCAGTGGTTCAGCGTCCAATTGCCGGGCAAGGCCGATCCGGACCTGTCGGCGGCAGAGAACGACACGCTGAAGATCCTCAAGACTGCGCGCCATCGGCGCAAGCTGCAGCGCGGCGCGCATTCGGCCAATGGCTTCACCCTGCGCCTGACCCAGTTCAAGGGCGACACGGCAGCGATCGATGCGCGTCTGCAACAGATTGTCCGCCAAGGCATCCCCAACTATTTTGGCGCCCAGCGCTTCGGCCATGACGGCGGCAATGTTGTCGATGCCCGGGGCTGGGCGGCGCGCAAGGCGTTGCCGGAACAGCGCAATGTGCGCTCGCGGTTGTTGTCCACCGCCCGCAGCTTTCTGTTCAACCGGGTGCTGGCGGCGCGGGTCGCCGACGGTACCTGGCAGCAAGCCCAGGTGGGCGATTTGCTTGCCTTCACCGACAGCCGCAGTTTTTTCCCGGCCGGCGAGGCTGAGTGCAGCGACCCGCGCCTGGCCATTCTTGACTTGCACCCGACCGGGCCGCAGTGGGGCGAGGGACCTTCGCCTGCCACCGGCGCGACGTTCGAGCTGGAACAAGCTATCGCCGCGGGCGAGGCCGATTTGCGGGACTGGTTGATAAACGCGGGAATGAGTCACGAACGTCGCATCCTGCGACTGCCCATTGGCGGGCTGTCGTGGCATTATCCCGAGTCTGACATTCTGCAACTGGAATTCGTCCTGCCGGCCGGATGTTTCGCCACTGTCTTGGTGCGCGAACTCGTCGATCTGGTGCCGGTGGGGCAGACGGACAGCCCATGCGTATTCTGATTTCTAACGACGACGGGGTGACTGCACCCGGTCTTGCCGCGCTTTATGCTGCGCTGGCGGATTTTGCCGAGTGCGTGGTCATCGCCCCGGACCAGGACAAAAGCGGCGCCAGCAGCTCGCTGACGCTCGACCGTCCGTTGCACCCCTGCTATCTGGATAACGGTTTCATCAGCCTCAACGGCACTCCGACCGATTGCGTGCACCTGGGCCTCAACGGCTTGCTGGAGCGAGAGCCGGACATGGTGGTGTCGGGTATCAACCTGGGCGCCAACCTGGGGGACGACGTGCTTTATTCCGGTACGGTTGCCGCTGCCCTGGAAGGTCGCTTCCTGGACAAGCCATCGTTTGCCTTTTCGTTCGTTTCACGGCAGGTCGACAACTTGCCGACCGCCGCCTACTTCGCCCGAAAACTGGTCGAAGCCCATGGCGAGCTGAACTTGCCGCCACGCACGGTACTGAACGTGAATATCCCCAACTTGCCGCTCGATCACATCCGTGGCATCCAGCTCACTCGCCTGGGCCATCGTGCCCGCGCCGCCAAGCCGATGCACGTCGTCGACCCGCGCGGCAAGGCCGGTTACTGGATCGCGGCCGCCGGTGATGCCGAGGACGGTGGGCCGGGCACTGATTTCCATGCGGTGATGCAAGGTTATGTCTCGATCACGCCGTTGCAGTTGGACCGTACCTTCAACGACGCCTTTCGAAATCTCGATGGCTGGCTGGAGGGGCTGCGCTGATGGCTCGTGAGCAAGACGATATGCTGCGCCGCGGAATCGGCATGACCTCCCAGCGCACCCGTGAACGACTGATCCAAAGGCTCTACGAAGAAGGCCTGTCCAACGCCCAGGTGTTGGAGGTGATTCGCCGCACGCCGCGCCATCTGTTCGTCGATGAAGCCCTGGCCCATCGCGCCTATGAAGACACGGCGTTGCCGATCGGCCACAACCAGACCATTTCCCAGCCGTACATGGTGGCCCGCATGAGCGAGCTGCTGCTGGAGGCGGGGCCGCTGGACAAGGTGATGGAGATCGGTACCGGTTCGGGTTACCAGACGGCGGTGTTGTCGCAGCTGGTCGAGCGGGTGTTTTCCGTGGAGCGGATCAAGGTGCTGCAGGATCGTGCCAAGGAACGCCTGGTTGAGCTGAACCTGCGCAACGTGGTGTTTCGCTGGGGCGATGGTTGGGAAGGTTGGCCAGCCCTGGCGCCGTACAACGGCATCATTGTGACCGCAGTGGCCACCGATGTGCCCCAGGCCTTGCTGGATCAGCTTGCCCCCGGTGGACGACTGGTCATTCCGGTGGGCGCCGGCGACGTCCAGCAACTGATGCTGATCGTGCGCGAAGAACACGGTTTTTCGCGACATGTCCTGGGGGCGGTGCGGTTCGTGCCATTACTCAATGGGCCGTTGGCCTGAGCATTTATATACAGACGCTGAATTCCGTGGCCCGGCCTGTGTCTTACAGCGGCACCGATTTGCTGAACAGAGTCCAACGGCGTCGAGCAAACGTGTGCGACGACACATTGCGCTTCATTAATAGAGGCGCAGTCGTTGCCAGCTATATTTGTATGAGGTCTGCCTGGACAGGCAGTTTCCAATTTTTCAGCCACCACAAAGGGAGCGGCGGGTGAGTCTCACAGTCATTGCGCAGCGTATGGGTATCACGAGCTTTCAGCGCCTGGTGACTGGCCTTGTCTTGAGTACTTTGCTGGTCGGGTGTTCCAGTACGCCGTCGGGTAATGTTCGGGTTGTCGATCGCAACAACAGCGCAACACCTCAACGTCCTACAGTAACGACGGGTCAATATGCAGTCCGTCGCGGCGATACCCTGTTTTCCATCGCTTTTCGCTACGGCTGGGACTACAAAGCCCTCGCAGCGCGCAACAACATTCCTGCGCCTTATACGATTCACCCCGGTCAGACGATTCGCTTCGATGGCCGTAGCGGTTCAACGCCTACCGCAGTGGTGACGCAGTCGGGTTCGACGGCTTCGTCGTCGAGTAAAACCACGGTCATTCGCCGGCCGGCGGGGGCTGGCACGGCGACAGTACCGTCCGTCGCGAGCAAATCGCCCCCTGCTCCGATGCCTCCGGCAGGCCCCGCCCCGACAGGCTGGGGATGGCCTTCTAATGGCGTTCTCATTGGAAAATTCTCTTCAAACGGTAGTTTGAATAAAGGAATTGATATCGCCGGGGATTTGGGACAGCCTGTTTTAGCCGCGTCTGATGGCACGGTTGTGTACGCCGGGAGTGGTTTAAGGGGCTACGGCGAACTCGTGATCATCAAACACAGCGATACCTACGTCAGTGCCTACGGTCACAACCGCAGGCTGTTGGTTCGGGAGGGGCAGCAGGTCAAAGTCGGACAGACAATTGCCGAAATGGGATCAACGGGAACAGACCGGGTGAAACTGCATTTTGAGATTCGCCGGCAAGGTAAACCAGTCGATCCGCTGCAATTCCTGCCTCGGCGTTGATTTGATTGTCAGCCTGTTCCGTCACGTAGAGGGAACAGGCTCCAGCGTTGCCAAGGATAAAGGCGTCGCTTGAGCTTGAGGTCGAACTCACCAAAGGACTATAACAATGGCTCTCAGTAAAGAAGTGCCGGAGTTTGACATCGACGATGAGGTTCTCCTTATGGAGACCGGCATCGCTATGGATTCGATGTCGAATGATGAAGGGGCGACTCCACCTTCCGTTCGTGCCAAATCCAAACACTCCGCTTCACTTAAACAACATAAGTACATCGACTACACCCGGGCGCTGGACGCCACTCAGCTGTACCTCAACGAAATCGGTTTCTCGCCACTGCTCTCCCCCGAGGAAGAAGTTCATTTTGCGCGGCTGTCGCAAAGTGGCGACCCGGCCGGCCGAAAACGCATGATTGAAAGCAACCTGCGCCTGGTGGTGAAAATCGCCCGACGCTACGTCAATCGCGGGCTTTCGCTGCTGGACCTGATTGAAGAGGGCAACCTGGGCCTGATTCGCGCCGTCGAGAAATTCGACCCCGAGCGCGGCTTCCGTTTCTCGACCTACGCCACCTGGTGGATCCGCCAGACCATCGAACGGGCGATCATGAACCAGACCCGGACCATCCGGTTACCGATTCATGTGGTCAAGGAGCTGAACGTCTACCTGCGGGCCGCCCGTGAGTTGACCCAGAAACTCGACCATGAACCTTCACCCGAAGAAATCGCCAACCTGCTGGAAAAACCGGTAGGAGAGGTCAAGCGCATGCTTGGACTCAACGAGCGTGTCTCTTCGGTAGACGTCTCGCTGGGGCCGGACTCGGATAAGACCCTGCTGGATACCCTGACCGACGATCGTCCGACCGATCCGTGCGAGTTGCTCCAGGACGATGACTTGTCCCAGAGCATTGACCAGTGGCTTTCGGAACTTACGGACAAGCAACGAGAAGTGGTGATTCGCCGCTTCGGCTTGCGCGGTCATGAAAGCAGCACGCTTGAAGATGTAGGCCTGGAGATTGGTTTGACCCGTGAGCGGGTGAGGCAGATCCAGGTTGAAGGTCTCAAGCGCCTGCGAGAGATCCTGGAGAAGAACGGCTTGTCGAGCGAGTCGTTGTTTCAATAATACCAAGGCAAGTGCAGCAGAAACGCCCTGACTGGTTGTGATGCTGTTTACTTGGAAAAAACGGTGCTTCTTTCAGAAATGGGAAGTGCCGTTTTTTTTTGGTTTGGGTTTGGGTTTGGGTGTATATCCGTTGCTGCGGTTACGGCCACTAATGGTTCCGCTCTTACAGCGGGTCACTTTTGGAAGAGCGCCAAAAGTAACCAAAAACGCTCTGCCCCACCACTCGGCACCTCGCCTAGGCTCGGTGTGCCCTCACTCCGGCATTGCTCCGTGGGCCGCCGCGAAGGGCCATCCATGGCCCAGCGCGGCTACCTCGGCATCCATGCCGAGGTGCCCACTGCGCAATGCCTGCGTTCGGCCATCGTGGTTTAACGGGGCGCCCAGATCAAAAGCCGGGGCGAGGCGGCCTTATAGCCGACCTGGTTCCTAGTGGGACCGCGTTCCCCCTGTGGGAGCGAGCTTGCTCGCGATGACGGTGGTTCAGTCACATGGATGTTGGGTTTGCTGGCTTCATCGCGAGCAAGCTTTGCTCCCACAGATCTGATGGGTGTACGACCGGGAGAGCCAGGTCGGCTATCAGGCCGCCTCGGGGATGACGTTGATCTCGGCGCCCCGTTAACCACGCTGGCCGAACGCAGGCATTGTGGAGTGGGCATCCCGGCATGGATGCCGGGATAGCCGCGCTGGGCCATGGATGGCCCTTCGCGGCGGGCCCACGGAGCAATGCCGGAGTGAGGGCACACCGAGCCTAGGCGAGGTGCCAAGTGGTGGGGCAGAAGCGCTTTGGTTACTTTCGACTGGGCCGGCTTCCGGGCTTTTCGAAAGTGACCCGCCGTAAGGGCGGAACCCTAAGTGGCCGTAACCGCAGCAACGGATATACACACCACCTCTGAAACCCCGCTCGTAAAACTATAGATCAACATCATTACGACTAATTCGGAGCTTTTGCGTTTGAGAAGAGGCGTTTGCCCAGACCTGCTCCATTTGTAGGTTCAGCGTGTAAGCCTTTGCCTAGTGTTACGTAAGCGATCAGTTCCTCATCGTCGGGACAGACTGCTATAAACACCGTGATCTTTTTGTATTCATCTGATTTATAACGAAAATTTGTTGATGAACGTAGCGTTACAGAGCAAGCCGCCTGTATCAGCTGCGTTGCACTCGCCTGGGAAAATACTAATATCAGTCCTGTGTCGACGGATAGACACACCCGTCAAGGATGATGGGAAGGAAGGACATCGCAGGACGCGATTCATCAGGATGATGAAAAGGATTAAAGGGATTAGGGAAAAAATGTGGGCGGGTCAAACCGCCCCTTTTTTTGCCCGCGATTTCTTGATCCGAAAAAGCAAAAAGGCCCGCAAGGGGCCTTTTCGACGAACGCAGGGGTGATCAGCGTTCGAGGTCTACGATCTTGCCTTCCTTGCCATCCCACTCTTCAGCGTCCGGCAGCGCATCTTTCTTCTCGGTAATGTTCGGCCAGATGTCCGCCAGTTCAGCGTTCAGCACGATGAAGTTCTCCATGCCAGCCGGCACTTCGTCTTCCGAGAAAATGGCAGTCGCCGGGCATTCCGGCTCACACAGGGCGCAGTCGATGCACTCATCCGGGTGAATGACCAGGAAGTTCGGGCCTTCGTAGAAGCAGTCCACCGGACAGACTTCTACGCAATCGGTGTACTTGCACTTGATGCAGTTGTCGGTGACGACGAAGGTCATTTCTAATTCTCTCCTCAGGCGGCGGCAGCGGAACCCCTTCACGGTGGGCTCGCCAGGTTCGGGAGCGATAGTCTGCAGGCTAGGCTAATGGCCCGCAGCATCCCAAACCGCGCGAGATTCTAACAGCTTGAAAGCCTGTGCGTTAGATCCGTGTCTTCAATGTATAGAGTAAATCCAGCGCCCGACGTGGCGTCAGGTCGTCCAGATCGAGCTTGGCCAGTTCATCAAGCACCGGGTGGGGCAAGCTGGCGAACAGGTCGCTTTGCTGCGGCGCGGCCGGTTTGCCTTTGGTCGGGCGCGGTGCTTCGTGAGGCAGGCTGGTGGTTTCCAGGCGGCTCAGGTGCTCGCGGGCACGGGTAATGACTTCACTTGGCACACCTGCCAGTTGCGCCACCGCCAGGCCGTAGCTCTGGCTGGCCGGGCCGGGCAGCACGTGGTGCAGGAAAACGATGCGCTCATTGTGCTCGGTGGCGTTGAGGTGAACGTTGGCCACCAACGGCTGGTTTTCCGGCAACACGGTGAGTTCGAAATAATGGGTGGCAAACAGCGTGTAGGCCCGCAGGTGCGCGAGGCGCTCGGCCGCTGCCCAGGCCAGGGACAGGCCGTCGAAGGTGCTGGTGCCGCGACCGACCTCGTCCATCAGCACCAGGCTGCGTTCGGTGGCGTTGTGCAGGATGTTCGCGGTTTCGCTCATTTCCACCATGAAGGTCGAACGCCCACCGGCCAGGTCATCGCTGGAGCCGATCCGCGTGAAAATGCGGTCTACCAGGGACAATTCGCAACTGGCCGCCGGGACGAAGCTGCCGATGTGGGCCAGCAGCACGATCAACGCGGTCTGGCGCATGTAGGTGGATTTACCGCCCATGTTCGGGCCGGTGATCACCAGCATGCGGGTGTTGTCGTCCAGGCTCAGGTCGTTGGCCACGAACGGAGTGGTCAGTACTTGCTCGACCACCGGGTGACGACCCTGGCTGATGCGCATGCACGGCTCACTGACGAAGCGCGGGCAGTTGAGGTCCAGGTTCAGCGCGCGTTCGGCCAGGTTGCTCAGCACGTCCAGTTCCGCCAGGGCACCGGCAGTGTCCTGTAACGGTGGCAATTGGCTGATCAGGTCCTCGAGCAACGCTTCATAGAGCATCTTTTCCCGGGCCAGGGCGCGGCTCTTGGCCGACAGCGCCTTGTCTTCGAACGCCTTGAGTTCCGGGGTGATGAACCGCTCGGCGCCCTTGAGGGTCTGGCGGCGAATGTAGTCGGCCGGGGCTTGCTCGGCCTGCTTGCTCGGCAGCTCAATGAAGTAGCCGTGGATGCGGTTGTAGCCGACCTTGAGGTTGGCCAGGCCCGTACGGGCTTTTTCCCGGGCTTCGAGGTCGATCAGGAACTGGCCGGCGTTCTCGCTCAGCGATTGCAGCTCGTCGAGTTCGGCGTCGTAGCCGGTTTTCAGCACGCCACCGTCACGGATCACCGCCGGTGGGTTATCGATAATGGCTTTTTCCAGCAACGCGGCCAGCTCCGGGTAGGTGCTGGTGGTGCGCGCCAGTTGCTGCAGGTGCGGCGCTTCGAGGTCGGTCATCGCCACTTGCAGCTCGGGCAACGCGCCAAGGGCATCGCGCAGACGCGCCAAGTCGCGGGGACGGGCATTGCGCAGGCCGATACGGGCGAGGATCCGCTCGATGTCACCGATTTCCTTGAGTTGCGGTTGCAACTGCTCGAAGCGATAACGATCCAGCAGGCAGGTAATGGAGGATTGACGCGCCAGCAGCACGGTCAGGTCCCGCAGCGGACGATTCAACCAGCGGGTCAGCAATCGGCTGCCCATGGCGGTCTGGCAGCGATCGACCACCGATTGCAAGGTGTTGTCGCGCCCGCCGGCCAGGTTGGTGTCCAGTTCCAGGTTGCGTCGGCTCGCGCCGTCCAGCACCACCGTGTCATCCAGGCGTTCGTGACGCAGGCTGCGCAAGTGGGGCAGGGCGGTACGCTGGGTTTCCTTGGCGTAGGCCAGCAGGCAACCGGCCGCGCCGATGGCCAGGGTCAGGTTCTCGCAACCGAAGCCCTTGAGGTCCTGGGTGGAAAACTGCTGGCAGAGACTTTTCAGCGCCGAGTCACGCTCAAAATCCCACGGCGCCCGACGCCGCACGCCACGGCGTTTTTCTGCCGGCAGGTCTTTGGGCCAGTCATCTGGGATCAACAGTTCCACCGGGTTGACCCGCTCCAGCTCCGCCAGCAGGTTTTCCCAGCCCTTGATTTCCAGCACCGAGAAGTTGCCGCTGGTGATGTCCAGCACCGCCAGGCCGAACAGGCGTTCATCGCCCAGCACGGCGGCGATCAGGTTGTCCCGGCGTTCATCCAGCAAGGCTTCGTCACTGATCGTGCCCGGGGTGATGATCCGCACGACTTGGCGTTCCACCGGGCCTTTGCTGGTGGCCGGGTCGCCGACTTGTTCGCAGATCACCACGGATTCGCCGAGCTTGACCAGCTTCGCCAGGTAACCTTCTGCCGCGTGGTAAGGAATCCCACACATCGGAATGGCCATGCCTGCCGATTGCCCACGTGCCGTCAGGGTGATGTCCAACAGCTTGGCGGCTTTCTTCGCGTCCTCGTAGAAGATCTCGTAGAAGTCGCCCATGCGGTAGAACATCAGCTGATCGGGGTGTTGGTTCTTCAGGCGCCAGTATTGCTGCATCATTGGCGTGTGGCTGGAGAGGTCGTTCACGGCTGTATTCATGGGTGTCAGGCAAGCTCGTTGAAAGGTGTGGGGCAAAAGGAGGGGCATTGGCCCGGCTTTTCCGCGATGGGCGCAAGGTTAACATGGGTGGTCGGGGGGGACCCAGGCGTGAGTGGTTTTTGGGGTGGGGTGTATATCCGTTATTTAGGTAATGGCTGCTGACGGTTCCGCTCTTACAGCGGCT